>JADFZD010000219.1 GCA_015232705.1 Magnetococcales bacterium
GTGAGTATGATATTCGCGGCGTCATGGGCAAGGATCTCTCTTCCGAGCTTTTCCGTGATCTCGGGCGGACCTTTGCCGCCCATCTGCGCGCCGAGGGACGGCAGTCCAATCTGACCGTCTGCGTGGGTCGGGACGGACGCATCTCCTCCCCGGTGCTGGCCCAGGGGTTGATTGACGGGTTGGTGTTGGGTGGGATGCGGGTCATCGATGTGGGTCTGGTCCCCACACCGGGACTCTATTTTGCCGCGCACCATTTCAAGGCGGACGCTGGCATCATGATCACCGGCAGTCACAATCCTCCGGATCACAACGGCATCAAGATGATGCGTGCCGGGCGTCCGGTGTATGGGGCGGAAATCCAAGCGTTGCAGCGTCGTCTGGAGGCACGGGACTTCCCGGCGCTTCCCGGAGGCTCTTCGGAGAAGCACGAGATCCTGGCCACCTATATTGAGCGGATCTGTCAGGATTTTCATCCAGGTCGTCCCTTGAAGGTGATTCTCGACTGTGGCAACGGTGCCACGGGGGTTGTCGCGGGTGAGATTCTGCGTCGTTTGTCTGGCATTCATGGGGAGGTTTTGTTTGCCGAGGTGGATGGGACCTTTCCCAACCATCATCCGGACCCGACCGAGCCGAAGAATCTGGAGATGATGGCAGCGCGCATGCGTGAGACGGGTGCGGAGTTGGGGATTGCCTTTGATGGGGATGGGGATCGCATTGGCGCCATGGATGCGCAGGGTCGCATTTTGTGGGGCGACATGTTGATGATTCTTTTTGCCAGGGAGATCTTGTCGCGGGATCCAGGTGCGGCGGTGATTGGCGATGTGAAGTGTTCGCAGCGTTTGTTTGACGCCGTGGCCAAGGCGGGTGGCGAGCCGATCATGTGGAAGACCGGGCATTCGCTGATCAAGAGCAAGATGCGTGAGACGGGTGCGCCATTGGCGGGTGAGATGAGTGGGCACCTGTTCTTTGCGGACCGTTATTACGGGTATGATGATGCCTTGTATGCGGCGATGCGGCTGATGGAGTTGGCGGTTGCGCGTTCCGGGCCATTGTTGGATGAGTTGAATGATCTGCCGGTGATGCATGCCTCGCCGGAGTTACGCATTCCGTGTCCGGACGATCAAAAGTTTGTGATCATGCAGCGGGTGTTGGCCCGTTTGCGGGATGCCGGAGCGGCGTTATCGGACATCGATGGTGCGCGGGTGCGGGTTGCGGACGGTTGGTGGTTGTTACGGGTATCGAACACGCAGCCGATTTTGGTAGCGCGTGCCGAGGCGGCGAGTGAGGCGCGGTTGGAGGAGATATTGGTGGATTTGGCGGGGTTGTTGGCCAAGGAGGGGGTGGCGTTCAACGTTGGGGGGCACACACATTAGGGGTCCGGGGACCGAAGGTCTTCGACACGAGAAAAAGTGGATGGAGTCCAAGGGCCAATGGCTCCTGGCGGGGTTCGGGGCGAAGCCCTGAGGTTTTGATTTTCTTATTCTTTTCGAGCGCTTTACACGATAAGCCATTTTTCGCGTCTTTGCGAAAAATCGCGCAAGCGCGCTTTTATGGGCTCTGAGAGAATGGTTCGCAGTTGGGATTGCCGCCATCGGCGGCCCGGTTACTTGGGCCATGTTCGCGGGATCGTTTTGAAAACAATGCAAAACGATCCCGCAGCCAACGCTGGCGCGAAATTTTTTTCACAAAACTCGTGAAAAAATTTTTCTTTAGATGACGCGCCTAAAAGCAAAAACAAAATCAAAAGACAAACCTCGGAGGCTCTGCCTCCGAACCTCCGCCGGGGGCGATAATCGCCCCCGGACCCCCGTGATCCTTCCTTCCATCCTGACCACTTTGTGCAACGGGGAAACGCCCATGGAGCCCACCCTTGAGGTCACCCTCGCCAACCTGACCCTCGCCAATCCGCTGATACTGCTCTCCGGCTGCGCCGGCTTCGGCGAAGAGCTGACACGCATCGAAGGGTTCGACTTCGCCTCAGTCGGCGCCATCTGCCTCAAGGGAACCACCCTGAACCCCAAAGAGGGTAATCCACCCCCACGGGTGGCCGAAACCCCGGCAGGCATGCTCAACGCCATCGGCCTGCAAAACCCCGGCGCCCACCACGTGGTGAATGCCATCCTGCCACGCATCCAAAACCTGCCGACACGCTTCATCGCCAATATCGCCGGCTCCACGGTGGACGAATACGCCGAAGTGGCGCGCATCTTCGATCAATCCCCAGTGGCGGCCATCGAAATCAACATCTCCTGCCCGAACGTCAAAGAGGGCGGGGTCGCCTTCGGCTCGGACGCCATCATGGCCGCACGCGTGGTCACGGCAGTCCGCCAGGCTACCAGCAAACCGCTGATCACCAAACTCTCCCCGAACGTCACCGACATCCGCATCATCGCCCGCGCAACCATCGAATCAGGCACCGACATGCTCTCGGCAGTCAATACCTATATGGGCATGTCCGTGGATTGGCAAAACGAACGACCGATCCTCGGCAACATCCAAGGGGGACTCTCCGGCCCGGCGATCAAACCAGCAGCACTGCTCCAAGTGTGGCGGGTACACGAAGTGGCTGCGCCACACAACATCCCGATCATCGGCCAGGGCGGCATCGCCTCGGCACGCGATGCCGTGGAGTTCATGCTGGTGGGCGCCTCGGCAGTCGGCGTGGGCACGGCACTCTTCCATAAACCGCTGATCGCTCGCGAGATCCTCGCAGGACTGAAAGCCCATCTCATGGCCCAGGGAC
The DNA here is from genome assembly GCA_015232705.1 of Magnetococcales bacterium. Classification (GTDB taxonomy): domain Bacteria; phylum Pseudomonadota; class Magnetococcia; order Magnetococcales; family Magnetaquicoccaceae; genus Magnetaquiglobus. The sequence goes on from JADFZD010000219.1 coordinate 2,744, forward strand.
TCGACAGCCCGGCCCGCTTGACCGGCGGGCTGAAAACATGAACGACGATACCGGGATCAAGCCGATTCACCTTCTGAGAACAGTAACTATTCAGGACCCCCACTATTACGGGGGACCGGGGGCGGTTACCGCCCC
>JADFZD010000021.1 GCA_015232705.1 Magnetococcales bacterium
ATTGGTGAGCAGGTTGTGCAGCACCTCCCCGAAGAGCGCCGGATCGGCATGCAGGCGGAACGATTCGGGAAGCGAGTTGAGCAGTTCGATCCCCTTTTGTTCGGCCATGGGGCGAATTGATTCCAGGGCCTTGTCGCCGAAGAATCGGGCGTTGAAAAAGCGCGGTTCCGGAACGATCTTTCCGGTTTTCAGGCGGCTGATGTTGAGGATTTCGTCGATCAGGGCGAGCATTTTGGCGCTGCTCTCGGTGATCCAGTTCAGATATCCTTTTTGTTTTTTACTTAAAGGATTTTTGGGATCGTTGTCGAGCAGTTCCAGGAAACCGAGAATCGACGTGAACGGGCCGCGCAGGTCGTGGGCCACCAGGGAGACGAATTGATCTTTCAGACGGGTGGCGTGTTGGGCGGCGTCGCTGGCGCGGCGCAGGGCGGCCTCGGCCTTGCGGTGCCGTGTGACGTCGCGCAGGATCACCACCACATGCCAGGCGCCCCGAATCTGGATCGCCGAACTGGAGGCCTCCACCGGAAAGCTCTTGCCGCTTTTGCGTTTGACGACGAATTCGGTCACGCGACCGATCATCGTTCCTTTGCCGGTGCGACCAAACCCCTTGAAGCTGTTTTGCAGACGGGTGGCAAATTCGCTGGGCGGGAGCAGATCCAGCACCGAACTTCCCAGGATCTCCTCCGGGGTGTGTCCGAAGACGCGGGTGGCTGCCGGATTCCAGAAGGTGACGCGCATGTTGGCATCCAGGATCATGATCGGATCGAGCGCAGCGGCGCCGATGGCATCCAGTCGTTCCCGTGCCTCACTTAAATTTTCGGATTCGCTTTCGACCCTTTTTTCGAGCAGGGCCTTGGCCTTCTGGAGTTCGTTGAGAGCGGCTTCGAGATTGCGCGCGCTACGGCATTTTTCGAGCACATGGTGGATCGAGCGGTTGAGAGCCTCGATGCTCAGTTCGCTCTTGCGCAAATAGTCATCCGCGCCGACCCGGACCGCTTCGAGCAGGGCCTCGTCCCCTTCGGTGCCGGTGAACAGAATGCATCCTGCGCGACTGCCCATTCCCTTGAGGCGGCGGATCAGGTCGATACCCGATTCATGATCGAGTCGATAGTCGATGAAGGCCAGATGCGGGTCGCCGCTGCGTTCCACCTGTCGGATCGCTTCATCCACGGTGGCGCAGGCGATGGGGGAGATCGTCCAGTTGGAGAGTTTTTTGAGCAGTGCGGACAACAGAGCCCGTTCCATCAGGTTGTCGTCCACGACCAGGGCGATGAGTGTCTCATCCATCGTGTTGATAATCCGTGCCTCTCTTCCCATGGAGTGCCCGAAGGGGGGGTCCGTGGTCGGGGGTGATGGGGTTATCTCCCCAGCATGCCAATGGGTGGTCAGGGGTTTTTGGAATTTTTGAGATCCTGCATGTAAGATACCACGTTTTTCGCAATTGCGGAAAAAATGGTGGGATGAATGGCCATTTTTTTGATCTTCAGGGGGTCGATCCGCAGAAACGGGGGGTGCCGCACCCCACCTCTTGAGAGGTTGTTTGACTGTTGCCAGACAGATGATGTCGGTCATGGCCTTGGACAGCCGGCCTGTTTGCGTGGCAATTGTCCTTGGAGGTACGCATTTCCCGCGCCTTGGGCGTTTGGCCAAGCCTTGTATGGAATCACCGACATTCCCTGCTCGGGCGGTCAGTCGGATGCGGGAAAATGTTAACAAGTTGTAAATGAGATAGCGTATCGTGAGTTTGCAACAGGCGAATGCGTAGGAGCTTGAATCGAAGTGATGTGTCATCTTGATTGTTGGACACGGGTGTGTATAGACTGATTGGCATGCGGGACCTGCTTGAAAGTTGAGTCTGGTTGGTGCATGGATCTGGGGAATCGGTGGGATGCTCTGTTTAAAGTGTAACAAAACGTCATGAGAGACTCTGCGCATCTGTTGATTGTCGAGGATGAGCCAGTCACGCGTGAGTTTCTCGCCGCCTGTCTTGAGAAAGAGGGGTATGTGGTCACGCGGGTCGAGTGCGGGGCCGAGATGTGGCGGTGCCTGGATGCTGCTGCGGTGGATCTGGTGCTGATGGATATCAATCTTCCGGACGAGGATGGCTTCTCGTTGACCCGTTCGCTGCGCCAACGTTCGGACATCGGCATCATTCTCGTGAGCGCCCGCAATGAGGATCTGGACCGGATCGTCGGTCTGGAGCTTGGCGCGGATGATTATGTGGTCAAACCCTTCAACGATCGGGAACTCCTGCTGCGCGTCAAGAACCTGCTGCGACGTACCCGCCGGCAGCGTCAGGAAGAGGAGGTTGCCAACAGTCGGTATCGGTTTCACGGATGGACGCTGGATACCGAACGTCGTCGTCTGACCTCGCCGGCTGGCGACGTGGTGCCGTTGACCAATGGTGAGTACCAGTTGTTATCGGTGTTTGTGCGCAGACCCGGTCGGGTTTTTACCCGTGATCAACTCCTTGAGGCGGTCAGCAGCCGCGATTGGATGCCCAATGATCGCACCATCGATGTGCTGGTCAACCGCCTGCGACGCAAGATCAACGAATCTTCCGTTCCACGCATGCTCGTGACGGTGCATGGCGTCGGCTATCAGTTTCTTTGGGAATCTGAATGAATCATGATTAATTATTTCGGTGTCGGGTAGTATTTTTTCTTTCAATCATGGTTCGGTCTGTGTAATCTTCTGAGCTGGTTTTCGTGGCACTCCCGCTGGGAGTTTCCGTGTGAGGGGGGTGAGGGGGCTCTCCCACCGTCATGCGAGCCTGCACCTTCATCGGATTTTTCCTGATATTGTCTTGGAGTCTGTTGCGATGATTCAACCCGAATCGATCGCGACCGGTCCTGTTCTCATCTCTGCGGACAGAGACAGGGAGGTTCAACCGGGAGAGCGGCACGGGATTCGGCGGGCAATGCTGTTGTCCGTTCTGTTCCTGTTGTGCTTGTTGTTGGGCGGGAATCTCCTGCTTGCCTCCGGGAAACAGCGCATCCTCATTGTCAGCAGCTATCATCGCGACTACCTATGGTCGCAGGACACCCAGCGTGGCGTGAATCACGCCTTGCTGGAGTTGCGCTATTTTGACCGGCAGGAGCAGGTCGAACGTTTTATTCGTGACGATCAGGTCGAGACCTCCCGGGTCGTGCTGCGCAAGCTGTGGATGGATACCAAGCGCAAGAGCACTCCGGAGGAGATGGAGGAGAGTGCCAGGCGCGTGTTTGAAGAGGTGCATGCCTTCGCTCCGGATCTCCTGATCCTGGGCGATGACAACGCTGTCCGGTTGATTGGCTCCCACTATCTGGACACCCCCATCCCGGTGGTTTTTTGGGGGGTCAATATGTCGCCCCTGAAGTATGGTCTCGTGGACAGCATCGAACGTCCGGGTCACAACGTGACGGGGGTTTATCAACCCGGTTACCTGCGCGAGGGGTTGGCGTTTTTGCGGCGTCTGGTTCCGGGCATTCGCACCCTGGGGGTTCTGGCCGACGATTCGGAGAACAGTCAGGCCAAGATCAAGGAGTTGCAGCGTCTGGAGGAGGCCGGCAAACTGCCGGTGAAGGTGCTGCGCACGGTGGTGACCAACGACGAGTCTACCTGGAAGAGCGGAGCGTGGGAGTTGGGCAAAACGGTGGATGCCATCTATCTGACCAACCACAGCACCATCCGCGACGCCGAAGGCCGTCTTGTCGATCAACTGGCCCTGGGGGCCTGGTATCTGCGTCACATCGTCAAACCCGATATCGGGGATGCAAAGCCGTTCGTGGAGGAGGGGGTGTTGTGCGGTGCCGACGACTCCGGCTACAAACAGGGGTATGAGGCGGTGCGCATGGCCCATCGGATCCTGGCCGAGGGTGAGCATCCATCCACCATGCCCCCGGTGGCCCCATCCCGTGGCGCTCTGATTGTCAACCAGACGCGAGCGCGTCAACTCCGCCTTGAGGCGCAATTGAAAAGCAATTCGGGTGTCGAGGAGATTCTGGATCGTTCGTCGGCCCTGGATCGTTATCCCGGCGCGCCGTGATCTGAGCAGGATGGACAGGTTGTAGCGCGACCTGTGTCATGCAGACATCGATTGTTCTTCTTGGATGGGGGACGCCGAGAATCCGAATCCAGGAGGATCTGACGCAGATTCCCCCATGATGCTTACGTCGCACCATCAAGCCTCTTGCTGATCCTGGAATACCTCGACGAACAGAGGACCGTTGGTGGTCATGAAATAGCAGCGGGTACTGGCGTGCGAATGGGGTTGAAGGCCATCGCGTTCCGCGCCTTGCAGGACCAATGGCGGTGTGAGGTTGATGTCGTCGTTGATGCGACTTTTCAAGGCGCCGGCAATGATGTTGGTCAGTTCACCCAATGCGTCGCGGGCGGTATCGTTGAAACTCTCCAGGGGTTCGCCCCAGAAGGCGGAAGCCAGTCCGACCGCGGCGTGCATCGGTGCGGAGATATGCACGCCCCCCTTCATGCTGCCGCGAAAAGCCACCATCGCCGTGACATCCGCCTGGGGGGTGACAAAGGGTTGACCCTCGCGTTGGATCATCGCCGGTCCCTCTTCAATCCCGATATCCGTGGCAAAAAAGGCCAGTGCGGTTTCGTGCATGGTGTCGCGGATCACATGGATCAGTTGGCGTTGAGGATCAAGCTCCTGAGTGGTTTGGTCCATGGTTGGATTCCTTCGAAAAGAGGCATGGTGCGGCGATCAGCCTTGATCTTCAGGCGAGTTCGGCATCCGAAAAGATGGTGTCCGTATCGAGCAGCATGACAAATTGATGGCCCTGTTTTCCTATGCCGCGAATGAAATCGCCGCGGATGCCTGTACCGATTTTCGGTGGGGGTTCGATCTGACTGTGATCGAGTTCCATCACCTCCTTGACCGAATCAACCATGGCGCCAATGACGATTTTTTCGCCATTTTGGGTGACATCGATGATGATGATGCAGGTGTTGACTGTGGGTTTGGCATCGGGAAGTCCGAATTTACGTCGCAGATCTACCACGCTCACCACGTTGCCGCGCAGGTTGATCACGCCGCACATGAAGTTCGGCGTGCTGGGGATTTTGGTCAGTGGGGTGACCTCCAACACCTCCTTGATGAGGGCGATGTCGATGGCGAAGACTTCTTGATCCAAATGGAAAGTGAGGAATTGTGTGAGTTCCATGGGTTCGGTGCCGATTGTATTATTATTTTTATATTTTTATATGAAAAAAAATATACAACCAAAAAATAATTATGGAGTGATCTGTCTAAGGTGAGGAAAACAGGATAAACGAAAAGAAAGCAAAAATCAAGAACATTGTTTGCGAAAATAACAAGATTTTCTGAATTTTGCCGTAGAACCAGCTGAGTGGTGGTTTGACAAAGGCCGAACAGACGATGCGGGCCATGAATGGCCGGCCAAAAGCGATGTGCGCACATTTACGTCGAATGTCGCGAGTCTGGTGATTCCTTCATGGAATTTCCAAACAGCCCCTGCGGGAAGTCGGACGCCAAGGGGGGGGATTTTCCCTCCCCAGGCAAGTTGACGAGTTGGCACGCATGAAGGGGTGGCTCTCGGGCATCGAGACAGAGGGGGATGCAGAGAGGGGGGTGGAGATTGGGTTCATTCCGGGGCAAGGGGTCCCGGTGGTGGATTATCCCAGCAGTTTCAGGATCAGCGCGCGTGCGGCATGGCGCCAATCCGGCTGCGTGATACCCAGACGGTCATGGATGCGCTGGCAGTCCAGTCGGGAGTTGGCGGGTCTTTTGGCGGGTGTGGGAAACTGCGAAGTGGGGATGGGGCGGATCTCCTTGACCGGCAGGTCGATCTTTTCGCGGGCGGTGGCGACGATGAATTCGGCGAAGGCGTGCCAGGTGAGTGTCGGAGCGCCTTGATAGTGATAGGTTCCCCAGTCGGAAAAACCGGGTTGGCCGCACATTTCGGCCACCTGAAGAAGCATGCGGGCGATGTCGTCGGCGGAGGTTGGGCCACCGGACTGATCATCGACCACGGCGAGGCTCTCCCGTTCGCGCGCCAGGCGCAGGATGGTTTTGACGAAATTCTTGCCGTGCCAACCGAATACCCAACTGACACGGATGATCAGGTGGTGCGGCAGTTGAACGCGGATGGCCTCTTCGCCTTGCCATTTGCTTGTGCCGTAGAGTCCGATCGGGGTGGGTGGATCCTCTTCACGGTATGGGGTAGACTGACGGCCATCGAAGATGTAATCCGTCGAGAGATGGATCAGAGGGCAGCCGTGGGTAGCACAGCTCTGCGCCAGAAGATGTGCGCCATCGCGATTGACGGCCATGGCTGTTTCGGGTTGACTCTCGGCCAGATCCACGGCGGTATAGGCGGCGGCATTGATCACCAGATCCGGCCTGAAGGTTTCGAATGCTGTCCAGACGGCCTGGGCGTTGGTGATGTCGAGTTCGTTTTTGCCCATGGCGCACACCTCGATGGCGTGTTGGTGGGCGAGGGTAACGATTTCGTGGCCGACCTGGCCGTTGGCGCCGGTGACAAGTAGTTTCATGGGGTATGTCTTCATGATCAGGGTGGATGGGGGCGTGTTGGCATATCAAGCAGCGCGCCTTCGGACAGGGCGCGACGCGAGCAGACAGCATACACGATTCCATGGGATTCGCGAAGAGGCATCGCAATGCTGTATCCTCCTTCTGTTGGCGCCATGGATCCATGGGCCTTAAGTGGCGCAACCAAGCGGAAAGGGCCGTTTGTTGTTCCGTCTTTCCCAAGTGGGCGGGCAGCCAGGTTTTTGGGTCCCGTATTCGGATTTCCGCCTTCTGGCATGACCCGGCACAGCTAAGTGCGCGCTTGTGTTTTTTTCACTGCGCGAAAAAGGCGTATCGTGAAAAGCGCGAAAGGCAAAGTCACAAAGGAATTAAGTTTCCAGGGCTTTGCCCTTGGATCTCACCAGGGGCCAATGGCCCCTGGCCCCCGCTGACGGTCAGGGGATCCTGAACAGTTACCCGGATCTGACAAAAAGAGTGACAAGAGTGCATGAAAGGGTGGTCTCATGAAGGATGATCGCCGGTTGTCACTGGCGCTGATTCGTCAGCGCCATACGCCGTTTGGTGGCGCGGAACGGTTTCTGGATCGGGCGATGGGAGCGTTGCGCGCGCGCGGAGTGGAGATCACGCTGATTGCCCGGCGTTGGGAGGGGGCGAGTGACGGCATCGAAACCGTGCGGTGTGATCCGTGGCATCTGGGGCGCTGGTGGCGTGATGTCGCGTTTGCCCGTTGTGTCACGGAGCGCCTGGCCCAGCGGCGCTTTGATCTGGTGCAGAGTCACGAGCGCATACCGGGATGTGATCTCTATCGTGCCGGAGATGGGGTGCATGCCGAGTGGTTGGTGCAGCGCGGGCGGGCGCGGGGTGGGGTGGCTTGTTGGCTGGATCGGATCAACCCCTATCACCGTCATGTTGTGAGTCAAGAGCGGCGTCTGTTCGAGCATCCGCATCTCAAGGCGGTGATCTGCAATTCGCGCATGGTGCGCGATGAGATTCTCGCCCGCTTTCGCATCGCGCCGGAAAAGCTGGTGGTGATCTACAGTGGTGTGGATCTGGCGCGCTTTCATCCGGAGATGCGGGCGGAGGCGCGCATGACGGCGCGCGCTGGATGGGGTATCGGTGCGGATGAATCCATGTTGCTGTTTGTGGGGTCAGGATTCGAACGCAAGGGGGTTCCGATTCTTCTGGCCGCATTGGCGCATCTGGAACCGACGACGCGCCTGTTGGTGGTGGGGCGTGACAAGGCGCAGGGTCGCATGGAGGCGTTGGCCAGACGTTTGGGTGTGGCCGGGCGGGTGATTTTTACCGGCGGTTTGCGCGATGTGGTCTCCTGTTATGCGGCTGCCGATGCGGTCGTGCTGCCGACCCTGTATGATCCGTTTCCGAATGTCGCGTTGGAGGCCATGGCGATGGGGTTGCCGCTGGTCACCAGTTTCAAGTGCGGGGCTGTGGATCTCATCGAGCATGGGGTCAACGGTTTGTTGGGCGATGCCCTGGATCTGGCCACCCTGACGGACAATCTCCGGAGTCTTGGCCATGCCGATTATCGCGCAGCCCTGGGCCGGGCGGCGCGCGAGACGGTTGCCGGTCTGAGTCTGGAGGCGATGAGCGCGCGGCTTTTGGAACTCTATGAGGGGTTGTTGGCGCGCGAACCGGGATCTTGATCCCTGCCCTCACGGGCCTTGGCGTATTTCGAAAAGCTGTTGAAGCAGCCGATCAGGATATGGACCAGGCCGGGTGTGCCATCGAGGAATCCCAGGCGCAGTATATAAAATTTAAAAAAACGCAGCAGCGGACTCAACACCAGGCGTGCGGTACCTGGGCATTTGCCTGCCGCGAGCAACCGTTCGGCCTGGAGTGTGGTGTAGCGGTTTTGTTTGGCCAGATAGCTTGCCAGATCCTGGGCCGATTCGTGGAGCAGATCTCCCTTCAGGGAGCCGATCTGAGTGTGCGTTTCCACCCCTTCGTGGATCGGGTCTGTGCGCCACTGGGCGTGTTGGCGATGAAACAGTCGCAGTTGCCAATCCGGATAGCCTTCTCCGTGGCGCAGCCAGCGACCCATGAATCGATTTTGTCGGGCGAAGCGGTAGGCGAGAAAGCGAGGTTTGGAGAGTTCCTGTTGGATGGATCGTTGCAGGGTCGGGCTCAACGCCTCGTCGGCATCCAGGCAGAGCACCCAGTCATGGTGTGCCTGTTCGACGGCAAACCGTTTTTGGGGTCCGTAGCCGAGCCATTGCTGATGCAGCACCCGTGCGCCGTGACGCCCGGCGATGTCGCGTGTCTCATCGCGGCTTCCGGAATCGACCACCAGGATTTCGTCGGCGAAGGGGACGCTTGCCAGGCAGGTAGGCAGGTGCGAGGCGGCGTCCTGGGTGATGAGCACCAGAGAGAGGGGGGGGCGGCTCATGGGCGGCTGACCTTTTGCACGGATTCCCAGGTTTGTTCGGGTGTGATGGCGCGCATGCACTGATCCGGATTGTCCGTCAACGGGCAGGTGCGGCGTCGGCAGGGTGCCTGGGGGCAGGTGCCGATGAGTCGTGTGGCGGCGTGCCCGATGATTCCGATGCGTTCGGTGGGTGTCGGGCCATAGAGTGCCACGGTTGGTATGGAGAGGGCTGCTGCCAGGTGTGCCGGGCCGGTATCGGTGGCGATCACGGCGTGTGCGCCGGCGAGGGTTCCGGCCAGTTGGTCGAGGGTGAGTCTGTCGGTCACGTGGCAGGCATCGGGTATGTTTTGGGCGATCTGTCGCGCGCGAATCTGTTCGGTTTTGTTACCCCAGGGCAGGACGATTTCCAGACCAGCGTGGGCGGCATATTGGGCCAGTTTTTGCCAATGGGATTCCGGCCAATGTTTGGATTTCCAGGTCGTCCCGTGCAGGAACACCAGGTAGGGTCGGGTAGGGGTTTGGGTGATGAATTGTTTTGGATTCAGTCCGAAGTCTGGCGGATCGGCGGGTTCCGGGTAGTCGAGGGTTTGGGCGAAGAGTTGTCTGAGTCGTGTGACGGCGTGCAGTTTGGTAGAGATATGGTGGGTATGGTGATAGAACAGTGAAGCGAGGGGTTCGCGTGCCGAGGTGCGATCGAATCCGTGGCGTTCTCCCTGGGCCAGTCGGGTGATCAAGGCGCTTTTGAGCAATCCTTGGGCGTCGAGGATCAGGTCGAAGGGTTGGTGGCGCAGTTGGGACAGAAAGGTTTGTGGTTCGCCGGAGTGCCAAGCTTTCCAGGGGTGTTTGCGCCAGCGGCGCCAGGCGATGGGGATGATTGTGCCGACGTTTTTTGACCAGGTTGGAATTTGGGAGAAAGCCTCTTCGGTGACCCAGTGGATGTTGACATCCGGGCGCAGGCGGGCGAGGTCGTGCAGGGCAGGCAGGGTGTGCAGGAGGTCGCCGAAGGAGGAGGTTTTGACGAGAAGGAGGTTCATGTCATCATGGGGGTCCGGGGGCGATTGTCGCCCCCGGCGGGGGCGGGGCAGAGCCCCGCGAGTTTGTTTTTGAATTTGTTTTTCAGGCGCGTCTTGCAAAGGAGGAGTTTTTCACGTTTTTTGGGAAAAACTCTTCGCGCCAGACTTGGAAGCGGAGTCGTTTTACGCTTTTGGTAAAACGACTCCGCTTCGCATTGCCTCAAACCAAAGCCGCCTAAAGCGTCTATGCCACTGCGAACCCTGCGCGCTTAAGCCTTTTTTGCAAAAGAGGCGAAAAAGGCTTGTCGTGTAAAGCGCACGAAAAGCAAAAACGAAAGAAAAAACAAAACCTCAGAGCTTCGCCCCGAACCCCACCGAAGGCCATTGGCCCCAAAACCTCGTCACCTTACAACAACATCCCCACGTTTCCACAGTCCGGGACCCCCACGGTCCCGGACGACACGCCCACCTCAATGCTTGAAATGCCTCACCCCGGTAAACAACATCGCCATCCCATGCTCGTTGGCCGCCTGAATCACCTCTTCATCCCGAATCGATCCGCCCGGCTGAATCACCGCTGTGGCACCCGCGGCGGCGGCGGCATCGATTCCATCCCGAAACGGGAAAAAGGCGTCCGACGCCATCACAGAACCAACGACCGGATTGCCGGATCGTCCGGTAGCCTGCGCCGCGTCGCTGGCCTTGGCAATCGCAATGCGCGAAGAATCCACCCGACTCATCTGGCCGGCACCCACCCCCACCGTGGTCAAATCCCGCGCGTAAACAATGGCGTTCGACTTGACATGTTTGGCAATCTTCCAGGCAAATAACAGATCACGCCGCTCCTCGGTCGTCGGAGCACGCTGCGTGACCAACTTCAAGTCCCCTTCACGCAACTCGCCAATATCCGGTTGCTGCACCAACAATCCGCCTACCACACGCTTGAGATCCATCTTCAATAACCCCTCACGCGCAATGACCGGCGTCAACGGCGCAGAGGTCTCCAACAAACGAAGATTGCTCTTGCTCGCCAAAATCTTGCGCGCCGCCTCGGAAAAACCGGGGGCGATGATCGCTTCGATGAAGGTGGTCGCAATCTCCTTGGCCAGCGGTTCATCCACCGGACGGTTGACCGCAATCACCCCGCCAAAAGCTGAAACCGGATCCGTGTCACGCGCACGCAGATAGGCGGTGAGCAGATCCGCATCCGTGGCGACACCACAGGGGTTGGTGTGCTTGATGATGGCGATCGTCGGTTCGGAAAACTCACGCACCAACTCAAAGGCGCCATTGGCATCGTTGATGTTGTTGAAGGAAAGCTCTTTCCCCTGCAACTGTCGGGCATGGGCGATGTTGCCGCCAGGCGGAGAACCATCCCGATAAAAGGCGGCACGCTGATGGGGATTCTCGCCGTAACGCATCTCCTGCTGCTTGACGAACTGCAACGTGAGAACCTCCGGGAAAAGCCCAGGCTTGTTGTCCGGATCCAACGCCGTGAGCCAGTTGGCAATGGCCGCGTCATAGGCCGCCGTGCGCGCAAAAGCCTTGCGGGCCAACTCGACATTGGTGCGCTCCGAAACCGCACCATGATTGGCACGCATCTCGGCCAATACCCGCACGTAATCCTCAGGATCGACCAAAACCGTCACCCAACGGTGATTCTTGGCCGCAGAGCGGATCATCGCCGGTCCGCCGATGTCGATGTTCTCCACCGCCTCCTCCAGACTGCACCCCGGACGCGCCACCGTGGATTCGAAAGGATACAGGTTGATGGCCAACAGATCGATCGGTTCCAGATTGTGATCCTTCATCTGCGACTGATGCTTGCGATTGTCACGCACACCCAGCAGTCCACCATGAATGCGCGGATGCAGCGTCTTGACCCGTCCGTCGAGCATCTCGGGAAAACCGGTGAAATCCGATACCTCGGTCACCGCCACACCGTTGCCCTGCAACGCGCGCGCCGTGCCGCCGGTGGAAAGGATGGTCACACCCATGGCCGCCAATCCCTCACCGAGGATGGCCAGACCGGTCTTGTCCGATACGCTGATCAGGGCGCGTTTGATGGGAATCATGCTCATGTGCTGTTCGACAACCGTTAACGGTTCCTCTGCAAAAGGGCGGCAAAAAAGCCGTCGCACCCGGCGACGTGCGGCAGAATCACGAGATCCTGCTGTTGAAAGTATAATCCTCGGTAGCCCTGTGCCGCCAGGGGCGACATGGCGGGGAGATGTCGAAAGTTCTGGTTTTCATTAACAAATTGTTCCACAATGGCCTGGTTTTCCGCGCGCAGCAGGGAGCAGGTGGCGTAAACGAGGCGTCCGCCGGGTTTGAGCAGTGTGGCTGCCGCATGGAGCAGGCTGCTTTGCCGGTCGGCCAGAGCCGTGATCTGATCGGGGGAGAGACGCCATTTGATCTCGGGATGGCGACGCAGGGTGCCGGTACCGCTGCAGGGGGCATCGACCAGCACGGCATCGACCTTGCCGATCAACGGTTTGAACCAGGGATCACGTTCGTGTCGCAGCGTCTGGACGCGCACCAGATTGAATCGGGTGCGCCGGGTGCGCTGGGTTAGACGGTTGAGTCGTCGGGCGTCGGTATCGGTGGCCAGGATGCGTCCCTGATTGCGCATCAGCGCCGCCAGATGGAGTGTCTTGCCGCCACCGCCGGCACACAGGTCCACCACGGTTTCCCCAGGACGCACGTTCAGCAGAGGGGCGATCCATTGACTCCCCTTGTCCTGGATCTCGAACACCCCTTCGTGAAACGGTTCCAGGGTGGTGACCGGAGGATGGCCGGTCAGACGCAATCCGTCCGGGGTATCCTCCAGAGGGGTGGCGTCGATGCCGGCCTCCAGAAGGCGCTGGCGCAGGCTCTCCCGGTCGCAGAGGACGCGGTTGACGCGCAGATCCGTGCAGGCGGGTTGGTTGAGGGCCAGACCGAGTGACAGAGCCTGCTCTTCACCCCACTGGGTGACAAACGATTCCCATAGCCAGTCGGGGAGGGAACAGCGCACCGCAGAGGACAGGGGTGGGAGCGTGGCGTCCGGGGAGTCCAGATCGGCTGCCGCGCGGGCGATGAGGTTGGATGCCCGGTCGCTTTGTCCGTCGGGCGCATGCTGGTACTCCAGGCGTCGGCGGTGTCGCAAGGCATGAAATACCAGATCGCCCACCCTGGCCCGTTCGGCGGATCCCGAGTTGCGTTGCGAAAAGAGCTGTCGCAAGGCGCCGTCCGCCGAGGCGTCATGATCCAGAATCTCTTCGATGACACGCATGGCCAGCCTGAGGGTGAGTTCGGGGGTCATGGGTCGGTCGCAGGCGGATCGTTGGCCACGGTCACTTCAAGGACGCTGATCACCAGCACCGCCAGCGGCACAGCGAAAAAGACGCCGGACACCCCCCACAGAGAACCGAACAGCAGCACCGCCAGCATGATGGTGGTGGGGTGGACATGCACGGTCTCGCCGAGGATCATCGGCGCCACCAGGTTGCCATCGACCAGTTGCAGAGTGCCGTAAATCACCAGTGGATGGGTTGCCTCCCAGGTGATGCCCCATTGCAGGATGCCAAGCACGATTACCGGAATCGTCACCACCGCGAGCCCAAGAAAGGGGATCAACACCGACAGACCGGTCAATACCGCCACCAGAAAGGCGTACTGGAACCCGATGAGCACGAATCCCAGATAGCTGGCCGATCCCAACAGCAGCATCTCCCAGAATTTGCCGCGAATGTAACCACCTACCCCGACGTTGACCTCACGCAGGACTTTTTCCAAGAGGGTGCGTTCCCTGGGCAGATAACGCGAAAAGGCGCGCAACAGCTCGGTCTTGTCCTTCAGAAAAAAGAAGATCAAAAAAGGAACCAACAACAGATAGATCAGCATCGATACCAGTCCCGGAAGTCCCCCCTTGAGCAACAAAGAGATCGATTCGGCGGCCCAGCCTTGGGATTTTTCCACCAGACCCAGCAACATGCTCTCAGCAAATGGGGAGTCGATCAGTCCCGAGGCAGACAGGGTGATTTGATGCATGAGGGTTCTTAGGGTTTCGGTGATTCTTGGAATTTCGCTGGAAACCCGCGAAAGTTCCTGGGCCAGCGCTGGGAGCAGGCTGAAAAAGAAGGCGATGCCAAGCAGGATGAAGAGGCTGAAGACCAACAGAACTGCCAGGAAGCGGGGTATGCGCAGACGTTCCAGAGGGCGGACCATCCCCTCCAGAAGATAGGCCAGCACCACGGCGGTCAGATAGGGGGCGAGGGCCGAGCCGAAGAAGGTGATGGTGAGCACGGCACCGAACAGCGCCAGGAACAGACCCATGAATTGGGGGTTATGGAGCTTTTGCAGGTATCCGGCGAGCAGGGGGGGCATGGTATGGTCTCTCCTCGTGGGATGCACGACAAAGGTGTATCGCTGATGTCATGGGGTGAGGCGGCGACGGATCGGTAATCGAAGGGGCCTGAATCACGGGATGACCGACATTGCGGTCATTATAGACATGAATTGATCTTCATCAACAGAGGTTTCGTGATGTGGGGGGCAGCTGCGGGCGAAACATGCCGGGAAACAGGCGCGACAGTATGGGAGATCTGTGGGGTTGGCGCAGGAGAAGGTCGCGGCACTCATTGAACCCAGATCCGGCAGTTGCGGGCAATCACCTGCGGCAACCTCTTGATCCATCTGGCAAATCGGAAGAAAGCCT
>JADFZD010000220.1 GCA_015232705.1 Magnetococcales bacterium
TGCATCTGGGAGCGGAAATTTTCCCTCGATTCAGAGTCCTTGAAATTTCCAGGGTATTCGATCCATCCACCGGTTGGCTTGGCGTCATTATCAAAGAATCGCGATCCATAATCCTGCGCCGCCAATGCCGCCCCGATGCTCTCCCTGGCCAGGTGAATCGGACTCAACCCAAGATATCCATCCGAAGAAAGCCCGCGAATGTGCCAGATTTCCCCGCGAGGAACTGGCATCCACGCCCTATCCCGTCCCATGACCTGATATCTGAACCCAGAATCGGTCATCTCGATTTTTATCCGATCTGGGTGAATCGGAATCAGGGAAGTGACGTTTCCTCGATTGTCGGTGACGATCCAATTGTACGCATTTCCACGCAGGCACAAATGCCCCATCATCATCTCGCGCCATTCGAAGCTGTTTTGATAATCGTTCGGACGCTTGACGAGAAGCCGATACAAGGGGTGGTTAACGACAAGATCCTTTCCCCCGTCATCCCTGGCCTCGTACAACTTCAAAGGCAGGGAGGCCACAGTTTCCGACAAGATCCGAACGCATGCATAGACAGCCGACAGACGCATGGCCGATTCCGGGGTGACGATGACGCCTCCAGCACTACGCGAACCGATCGGCTGGAACCAGAAATCACCCCATACTGATCGGTCAGATCCTCCGATCATCGCCCGTATCGCGCTTCCGAAGAATCCCATGTCACCCCACCATCAGCACATAATCGGATCCGATTTCATTCCGATCAGAAGGAATCATCGCCCTGGATATCGCCATGATCAAAGCAACTATCCCGTCAATTTTATTTTCTGGACGCTCTTTTCGCGGATAGATATTGTCTTTTGCATCCCTGTGCGCGACGACATTCGATGCCATCCATCCAAGAACAGGGCATCCGTCGTGGATCAACTTTTCTTCCAATACCAGCGCCTCAACATGCTTCATCGGCTCTGAAAAATTCCGCACCGTCGCCCCGACCTCGATCATCGGGACGCCTTCGGCCATCATCTCGACTGACATTTGAGACGCCTGGAATGGATCAAAGGCCACCTCTCGCACATCGAATCTTGACTTGAAATCCAGTAAATCGGCCTTGATCCAGTCAAAATCAAGCACATTCCCCATGGTCACCGTGAGCCTTCCAGCCCTGCGCCAGCCCTCATATTGCGCATTCCCAGAAAGGTCGATGGCAGACTCTGGAAGGTAGAATCTCGCGAAGCAGGCATATCGGCCATTCCCAGCTTCGAACACCGCAACCATGGCAGCGATATCGATTTTGCTTGCCAGGTCAATTCCGATCCAGCACGGTTTTTTTGCAAAATTATCGATTGACAGCGACGCGTCCGAGCATCGGTCCCATGCCCGCATATCCATCCAGGAAACGTTTGCTGATACCCATTCATCAAGATGCTTTGTCAGGAAATTATTGACGGCAGATGGAACTTGCATTGCTTTTTTCTGCAATGCCACCACCACCTCGGGACGCACAGACACGCCCCAATTCGGATTCGCTTTTTTCAGAGAGCGAATTGAGGTCCAATCATCCCCCTCATCCAATCCGTAAATAATCCCGAATTGCGAATCATCTTTCACTCGCCCGGATAGCACCTGCTTGACGTAATTTCGCACCTCATAGCAGACACCGGATCGATCGCTCCCAGCTGTCGTGATCACCCATAGAAGGCTATTGTCACGCTTGCCAGTGCCGGTCTCCACCACATCATAGACCGCTCTGGTTTTGTGCGCGTGCAACTCGTCCACGCAGCCGAAGTGGATGTTCAACCCGTCAAGCGAATGACCTTGAGAAGACAAGGCGCGAAAAGTCGATGCGCTTTGCATGTGGCTGATGGCATTGGCATGCGCTTGAATCCCAAATCTAAGCAGATGCTTTGAGTTTCTGACCATCCCCTGCGCATCACCAAAAACGATCTTTGCTTGGTCTCTGGTGGTCGCCAGAGAATACACCTCTGCGCCGCCCTCTCCATCGAAGGCGAGCATGTACAAGGCTATCCCTGACGACAGCGTCGATTTGGCATTTCCTCTTGGGACTTCTACATAGACGCGACGAAAGCGGCGAGTCGCGTCATCCCTTTTCACCCACCCAAAGACCACCATGACAATGAAGATTTGCCATGGCTCCAATTTTATGGGTTCACCGGCCTTTGGGCCTTTTATGTGCGGCAGAGATTGCAGGAAGTGACAGACAATATCCCCAGGACGACGACCATTTTTCAAGATGGGATTGAAAACGTATTTTGACGATATCCCAGAAAACTTTTCCAGATCCGTTATGTGCCTCCGGCATGCCTGCTTTACCGTCTCACACGCCAGCGTCTTTCCGGATACAACGGATCGCGCATACCTAAGAGCAACCCCGGCAAACAATGACCTCGGTTCAGCCACATTTTCCAGACCTCAAAGATTGGCGATCAATCGGCACCACATTCGCGAAAGATTTGGTCATCTCGTTTTCATCCTCTTTCGTCGGCTTCGCCGCGACATGAATCCTGCTTCTTGATACCGGGGTCAGACCAAGCGAATTTGATGCCTGGATGGCCAGAGCAAACATGTTCCGGAAGACTCTGGTAGACTCGACCTCGACCGATTTTCCATTTTCACCGGTTGTGGTGATCCCAGCCTTGATCGATTTTGCGGCCTCTCGCTCCATCATATATAGGGCGATACATGTACCCTCCAGGAGACCAGCATCAATCGATTTGAAAAGACCTTCCGGGGAATCCTCCAAGAAAATATCCCACCATTTCTTGACCCCAGGGACACCTTGCACGATTACAGGCGGATCGATCTCCCCGATGTTTTTTTCAGGGATCGGCTCGTCTGGATTCGCCCGGCACTTTTGCAG
>JADFZD010000221.1 GCA_015232705.1 Magnetococcales bacterium
TGATGTGGAGATCCCAATGGGTGGTCACCTCGTGCATATACCAGAAGGGGATTTGGATCGTATGGCGTCCGGGTGTGAGCGGAAAAGGTGCGGACTCATCCGCATAGGAGTAGATGCGCGGATAGGTGGTTTCGAGGGTGCGCGAACCGGTGGTGACCAGGTAGAGAACCAGCCAGGCGCGCTCCTGGCCGACCAACTGGGTCAGCAGCGTTTCGTTGAAAGCGATGGTGTAGTATGGTTCGGTGAAGCTGCATCCAAGAACCAGTCCGGGTACCGACTCGTACCAGAAAAGATCGGGGTCAGCTTGCGACCAGAGGGAGCAGACGAAATTCCAGTCATGTGAATAGAGGCTTATCACCACCCCTTCGGTTTCGAAAGGGGTGTATTCCAGGCCGTCGTCGCGGCGCACATGAAAAGAGTAGGTCAAGGAAGAGTAGGAAACCCCCACGATACGGTCGAACGGACCGGCATTGAGCACGGGGAAGAGGGCGGTAGGCATGGGGATGGGACTCCGGAGCGCGGCTTATCAAGACGACGTGGCGAAGCGAAGGGTCAATTCCGGGCAGCAACCGTTCTGGGATGTCTGTTCACAGGGGTTGCTGTCGGCGCGTTGGAGCGTGAGCACCATCTCCACGGTGCGTTCCACGTCGATGTAGATCTCCGTGCTGCCTGGGGCGAAGATCCGATCCATGACCACCTCGCGCGACTGTTCCACGTACTGGAATTTCGGGGTATGGGCCGACTCCACGCAGTCGCGGATGGCGGTCATCTCCCGTTCGTTCAACAGGTTGTTGTTTGGTTGGATCGACTGCTTGCAGCGATCCCAACAGGTCGGTTTGGCAGGCGGTTTGTAGCGGTACTCTTTTCCCTCCTTGGTAAACGGGGGGGGATCGGAGATTCCGTGTCCGGAGGCGGTATCGGCGTGCGCCGGCCAGAAGGCGCGGGGGAAACTCAGTTGAGCGGCATCGTTGGGTCCCACGGCGATGATGCGCACGGGCGGTACGGCGGCATCGTGGATATTGCCTGCCAGCCAGGCGAGCCGCATCTCGCGGAACAGTTCGGCGGATGCCTGGGAGGCGCCGTTGTCGTAGGTGATTTCGTAGAGCGAGAACTCCGGGGTGTACTCGATCACCAGGGCGCCGGTCACCTGCTGGTCATGGACGAAAGAGGCGCTTTCCGGATCAAAGCGTGGGGCATGGGTCTCCGCACCCTGGGCATCGAAGAAGCGCGACTGTTCGAGGATGCGCACTTCGGGCCGGTCGTAATGATAGCGCAGCCGTCTGGAGCGGGCGCCAACCCAGGTCAGGGTTTCGATCAGGCTCTCCTGGCGACGTCCAAGTGCGCCAGCGGTTCCGCCCATCACCGTCAGTCGCACCTGATCGGCGCGTGTGCGTGCGCAGTAGAGTCGTACCCGTCGGATGCCGGAAGCCACCTGGAGCAATGCCTGATCGAGCCATCGGGCATAGGTTTCCAGGGGGCGATCCCGGGTCCAGCGATCCACCAGGACCGGTTTTACCTGAACCGGTTGTGCGCCGTGATCGTCGGCCAGTCGCAGTTCAAAGGGGAGCTTCTCGCCCTGGTCGCGCGGGGTGAAATTCAAGAGCAGTGCGGCTTGCGGGCTGTTCATGCGCTCTCCCCGCTGATGGCCACGATCACCTGATTGCCCGAATGGCTGCTGGCGCCTGGGGGCACGGTCCGTTTTTCCCAGAGGGGAATGGCGGCCGGATGGGTGGCAAAGGTGACGGTATCCCCGCTTGCGAACGTTCCTCCCCAGGGTGGCGAGCCACCGGTGAGGGTGAAATAGGGTTTGTCGAAATCCGGATTGAGTGGCGCGAAGTCGGTTTGGATCGCGCCTCCTCCCACGATGCCCAGATCGTTCCCCACGCACAGAAACTGGGTGGTGCTGGTGAAGGTGAGGTTCCAGGTCTGTTCGATGCTCCCGATGTGGTCGAGGATGAGGGGAAAGCCGTTCCGGTCGTAGCTGCCTGCTTGAGAGGAGATCAGCCAGCCATGCGTGGTGGCGGCGATGTCGGCTCCTTCGAGCACCGAAGCGACCTTGGTGACGCCTGCCGCATAGCTGTGGACCGGTCGGCTGCCGGCGGCCAGGGTCAGGGTGGCCAGTTGGCTGTTCCAGCTGACGGCGTCAGTGGCGGCAAGGCGCAGGAATTCGCTGTTTCCGGTGGGTGCGTCGAGGCTGGTTTGGTCTGAAATACGGATCAGATCCCCATCCTGGAAGATGGCATCCCCATCGGTTCCGTTACCCGGCTCGACCACGACTTGCAAGGTATCATCATTGGCGAGGATCGGGCTATCCAGGATTCCCACCCCGTAGCAGCGGCTGTATGTGACTGCTTCGTTCTGGGTATCGGTTTGGGTGGCGGACAGCAGCACCACCCGGTCTTCTCCGGGTGTTCCGGTTTCGATGAAGAGGCGTGGCGCGATCAAGGCCAGATCGTCATCGTTGGCGATCTTGATAAAATTCTTTCGATACTTTACGGAGCCGGTGTTACGCTCGGCTTGGGGCACGTCGGGCCAGACATTGTTTTTGACCCCGTCCGGGATTTCC
Organism: Magnetococcales bacterium; assembly: GCA_015232705.1. Taxonomy (GTDB): domain Bacteria; phylum Pseudomonadota; class Magnetococcia; order Magnetococcales; family Magnetaquicoccaceae; genus Magnetaquiglobus. The sequence goes on from JADFZD010000221.1 coordinate 2,567, forward strand.
TGAGCGGACATGGTGCCGCCGTTGGTGGGTCCGTCGTTGATGATTCGTGAACGGTACCATTTGATTTCATTGCTTTGAATGGCCATGTTCGTTACTCCAGAGGGGTGTGGATGACGCGGAGCAGGCGGATGCGAGCGGAGCGTCAAAACTGGCGGGGTCCAGGGGCCCCTGGCTCCTGGTGGGATCCAAGGGCAAAGCCCTTGGGAATTTTTTTATTTTTTGTAACCATTCAGGACCCCCACTATTACGGGGGACCGGGGGCGGTAACCGCCCCCGGTAGGGGTTTGGGGAC
>JADFZD010000222.1 GCA_015232705.1 Magnetococcales bacterium
GAGCGGAAAACGCCGATCCGTTCGTTACCTCCATCGAGTCGGCCTTGCGCAAGAATCCGCGTACCGCTGCGGCTGCCGCACAGCTCAAGGCCGCCCTGGAGCGTCTGCCTCAGAGTCAGGCCGCGTTGCTGCCGACCATCGACCTGAACGCCTCCAAGGGACACAGCCGCGTCGATTGGAACAACAGTGCCGCGAGCACCGATCCGGATGTCATCGGTTTGTCGCTCACCCAGGTGCTGTTCAATCAAAAGGCTCTGGTCGCCATGCGTCAGACCAAACCGTACATCGCCTCCTATGAGCGCGACGTTCAGGCGGCAGTACAGGGGGTGTTTCTGGAAGCGGCTTCGGTGATCGTCGATGTCCTGCAGGCCACCGAGGTGGTACGACTGGCCAAGAACAACCGTGATGTGTTGAAGCAGCATCTGGAGGCGACCCGTTCGCGTTTCCGGGTGGGGGAGATCACCCGTACCGATGTCAGTTGGGCAGAGTCGCGTCTGGCGAGCGCCGAGGCCAGTCTGGTGCGTTCCGAGAACACCCTGGCCCTGGCCCGCACCCGATTTGTCGAGGTGGTCGGGATGCCGGTGCCGGAAGGGTTGCATCTGCCGGGGTTCCGGGAAAAACTGGAGGAGATCTCCCAGGTGGAGATGCGTTTGCGTTCTGCCGAGCGTCCGGATCTGGTGGCCGCCTCCTTGCGTTTGAAGGTGTCTGAGGAGGATGTGGCGTTGAAACGGGCCGGTCATATGCCCTCGGTGGCTCTGACGGCGCGTGCGAGTCGCACCTGGGGTGAGGAGATCTCGGGCACTGTCGATCCGTTGAACAAATACAGCGTGGATCTGGGTGTGTCGATGCCGTTGTATGCCGGTGGCATGATCGTGTCGCAGACCGCCGAGGCTGAGGCACGCAAGGATGCCCAGGCTGCGGATGTCGAACGGATGCGTTTGCAGGTGGAACGCGAGGTGGCGTCGGCCATGTTGGATCTCAAAAGCGCCATGGCTGCCAACCAGGCGTTGGAGAGCGGTCTGAAGGCGGCCAACGATGCCTTGGATGGGGTGGAGCGTGAGTATCGCGTGGGTACGCGCACCGCATTGGATCTTCTGGATGCCCGCAACGAGGCCTTTTCCGCTCAGACCGAGTTGGCCAAGGGGCGGTTTGCGCTGGTGTTGGCCGGATTCAAGATGTTGTATGCGACGGGCCGTCTGAATCTGGAGGTCTTGCAGCCGGCGGTCAATGCCGTGCAGCCGGTCGCCCCCTTGAAAGAGCAGTCAAGGGAGTCGCGTCAGTAGGGGATGTTGACAGGGTGCGTTCGTTTCCATGAAAGGGCGTTCGACTGTCAACACGTCCGAAGCGGCTGGATGTATCGTTTTTTTTAACTGAAGGTTTTTTGCCTTCCGATGTCAGCGCGTCCTGGGGGATCACACCCTGGGGGCGCGTTGTTTTTTGGGTCTTGGTGGTGTGTTATCCGATCTGGAGTGGCCTGTGGACATACGCGAGAAAGTTCAAACCGTGCTGGATGAGATCCGTCCCATGTTGCAGCGCGATGGTGGGGATGTGGAGTTGGTGGAGATCACGCCGGACAATATCGTCAACGTGCGGTTGCGAGGTGCCTGTGGCACTTGCCCCGGCGCCATCATGACCTTGAAAGGGGGGATCGAGCGGGTGATGAAGCAGCGGATACCCGAAGTGGTAGCCGTGGAGAGCGTCCGCTGACCTCGACGACGGTGCGTTATCTGCCTTCGCCTCATGCCGATGCCCGCCCTGCAGGGGTGCGGGTGGACCTGCTGGTGGTGCATGCCATCAGTCTGCCCCCCGGAGCCTTCGGTGGACCGTTCGTGGATGATCTTTTTCTTGGGCGTCTGGATCCCGAGGACCATCCCTATTTCCGCCAGTTGGCCGGGCTGCGCGTTTCTGCCCATTTTCTGATCGATCGTCTCGGGCATCTGACCCAATACGTTCCTGTGTTGCGACGCGCCTGGCATGCTGGCAAAAGCAGCTGGCTGGGCCGGGAGGGGTGCAACGACTTTTCCGTGGGCGTGGAGTTGGAAGGGGTGGAGCATGGCCGGTTCACGCCCGAGCAATACAGTTGCCTGGCCGGGTTGACCCGAACCTTGATGGTCCGACTGCCTGGCATCACACCGGAGCGGATCGTCGGACATCGCGACATCGCCCCGGAACGGAAATGGGATCCGGGATCCGGGTTCGACTGGGAGCATTTTCGAGCCCTGTTGCGCTGGGCGCCACCGCAAGAGCCGGATCCACTGGTCTGGGATGAGACGGAGTCCGCGTGATTCCTGGGGCGGGAGAGAGTCGGAATAAGATGCTTAAGCATTTGCATATTATCGGGATTTGTGGCACGGCCATGGCTGGGATCGCGGCCTTGGCCCGGGAGGCGGGGTGGCGCGTTACCGGATCGGATGCCGGGGTCTATCCGCCGATGAGCGATTTTCTGGCCGAGTTGGCAATCCCGGTGGCCGATGGGTTCCGCGCGGAGAATCTTTCGCCTGCGCCGGATCTGGTGGTGGTGGGTAACGCCATCTCACGTGGCAATCCGGAACTCGAAGCCTTGTTGGATGCCGGTCTGCCCTATGTTTCGGGTCCAGAGTGGCTGCAGACCCATCTTTTGCAAGGTCGCCATCCCGTGGTGGTGACCGGCACGCATGGCAAGACCACCACCACGAGCCTCATGGCGCGGGTGTGGGAGGAGGCGGGCTGGGGCCCGGGCTTTCTGATCGGTGGGATTCCTCTGGATTTCGGATTTGGCGCGCGCGCCCCCCAGGGACCCTGGATGGTGATCGAGGGTGACGAATACGATACCGCCTTTTGGGACAAGCGCCCGAAGTTTCTGCACTATCGTCCCCGTA
>JADFZD010000223.1 GCA_015232705.1 Magnetococcales bacterium
ATTGGCGCGCCGCTTGTTGGAGATTGGCCGGGGGTGGCGCTTGCGGATCTCTTCCATCGATCCTCTGGATATCGACGACGGTTTGATCGCCTTGCTGGCTGATGCCGAACAGGTCTGTCCGCATCTGCATCTGTCGATCCAGTCCGGGGATGACGACGTGCGGCGGCGCATGGGACGGGGCCGGGGCGGTCAGGCAGTCCTGGGGCGGATTGCCCGGCTTCGGGCGGTTCGGGCCGATCTGGTTCTGGGAGCGGATTTCATCGTCGGTTTTCCAGGGGAGAGCGAGGAGGATTTCTGCCAGACCCTGGAACTCGCCCAAAGGGTCTCTTTTGACCACGCCTATTCATTCATCTTTTCCGCCCGTCCAGGTACCGTGGCCGCCGGCATGGAGGATCTCGTGCCTCTCGCCGTCGCCCAGGAGCGTCTGGCCCGGCTTCAGGCTGTGCTGGGCGCATCCCAACGCGCCGGGAATCTCGCGCGCGTCGGTTGCGAGGAGTCGGTTCTGGTGGAGGGGCACTCCAAACGCGATGACGGGGTGTTGACTGGTCGCACACTGCACAATCGTACCGTCAACTTTCCCGGAGAGGCCACCTCGATCGGCCAGATCGTGCGCGTGCGCGTCACCGAGGGGTTGGCCAACTCTCTGCGGGGAGAGCTGCTCTGAATGTCCACTCCCTGCGTATCGTCACCTCAGACGAATTCATTTCAGAATTCCGCCCAAATAGCCGTAAATTTAAGGGATGGGGAGAGAATCCCTGCCGGCGAAACCGCCTCCGGAAGTTCAACGGATCATTCGCAGGATGGGGAAACCAGTCCCTCAAACATCCTTTCCGGCGCGCGTTTTGTGGATGCCGGCGGGCATGATGGCAAGCCGGCGCATGCGATTGTGGTTGCGCCGGTGGATGCCGGAGAGGGATCGGGGGTGACTTTGACCTTTCCGGACAATCGTCTGGCAGCCATGCTGTTCGGCGCCTATGATGCCCATCTGCACCGGTTGGAGGCGCGGTTGGGTATTGCCTGTTATCCGGTGGGCAACCGGCTCTCTCTGGTTGGCGCACCGGAGTCGCTGGAGCGGGCTTGCAGCCTGTTGACCACCCTGTACGCCGCCCTGGAGATGGGGCAACGGGTGGACGAGGCACGTTTTGAGGCCGGAATCTTGGCCATGGAGCGTCCGGACGAGGGTTCCGATCCCCTGGACGAGGCCACGGTGCTGCGTACCCCGTTGCGGGAGATCCGTCCGCGCACACCGCGCCAGGCGGACTACATGCGCGAACTGGCCAGGCGTCCGCTGGTGTTTGCCATCGGTCCGGCAGGTACGGGCAAGACCTATCTGGCGGTGGCGGCGGCGGTGATGGATTTCATCGAGGGACGGGTGGCGCGCATCGTGCTGACCCGACCGGCGGTCGAGGCTGGGGAGCATCTCGGTTTTCTGCCTGGGGATTTGCAGGACAAGGTGGATCCTTATCTGCGACCCCTGTATGATGCGTTATACGACATGCTCGGTTACGAGAAAGTGGAGCGGATGCTGGGTCGCAACCAGTTGGAGATCGCGCCGTTGGCCTACATGCGGGGGCGTACCCTGGCCGAGGCGACCATCATTCTGGATGAGGCCCAGAACACCACCATCGAGCAGATGAAGATGTTTTTGACCCGTTTGGGCGAGGGGTCGCGGGTTGTGGTCTCCGGAGATGTCACGCAGGTCGATCTGCCCTCCAACCGTCGCTCTGGACTTGCCCATGCGTTGGAGGTGCTCAAGAGGGTGGAGGGGATTTCGTTTGTCTGGTTCACCCACCGGGATGTGGTACGCCACCCCCTGGTGAAACGGATCGTGCAGGCCTATGAAGAGGCCGCGACCCGAGAAGGCTTGGCGGCTGGCCGGTTGGCATGAGTGGGTGGTTAACCGTGAAGCTCGCGTAGCGCGTTTCACGGTTGGGGGGTTAGGGGGTTCACCCCCCATCATGAAAGTTTGCGAGGGTGCGATGGGAACGGAACGGGTAAAATTGGGGGAGCGTCCGCGGGGTCGTCCGACGGATCGCCCGATGTTGCCTTCCTGGACGACGCTTCTGGATCTGACGCTGTTTCTCGTCGTGGTCGCGATGCTCACGGTGATCTTTTCCCCTGTGGTGCTCAGACCTTTGTATCTTCCGGAAGTGGGAGACATCGCCACCCGCGATATCAAAGCCGATCGCGATATTCTGGTCGAGGACGCGGTAACCACCACCAAGCGCCGTCAGGAGGCGGCATCCGCGGCGGTTCCGGTCTACGACTGGGATCCAGGGGTGATGGAGACCGTGGCGCGTCGCATCGGAGAGCATCTGAAATGGCTCGATGAATCGCGTGCCGCAGCCGTGACGCGCATGGATTGGGAGAAACTCCGGGATGTTTTTTCCGATCGCCTCGAAGAGGTGATCGACCAACAGGCCTTTTCGGCGCTGGTGGGCACCAAGGATCTGAACGGACTGGCCACAGAGATCGGCGCTTGGCTGTCTGAGCATGCCCAGATCCGCGTGGTCAGCGGTCCGGAGGTGCTCAACGATCTGGCGCACAATCCGTTTGTGATCCACTCCATGGGGGATGAGGAGATCCGCACCTCGGGGAGCGGAGCCACCGGACTGATGGATCTGATGGGCATGCGCCGCATGCTCGAAAAGTCCGGCGAGGAGCGTTTCAGCCATCTGCCAAGTGTCGTTCGCAAATGGATCATGGATCAGACCGGCGTCCATATGCGTCCGACACTGGTGCTCAACCTGGCCGAAACCCGCACCCGTCGCGAATTGGCCGCCGCCGGGGTCGATCCGGTTTTTTATCGGGTGCGACGCGGCCAGTTGGTGATTCAGGAGG
>JADFZD010000224.1 GCA_015232705.1 Magnetococcales bacterium
ACAAATGATATGTATGCCTACCTTGTGTTCGTGACGGCATCGAGTTGAGTTGTTGCTTGTAATTGAAATAGGCGGAATTGATTTTCTGTGAGATGTGTGAAGTGTTAGTGGAGCGCTTATGAATTATGGTGTAATACCGTGCATATGTAAGATGTGGCGCGTGCAGCGTTGTAATCAGCTTGTGGTTGTGAGTTCGGGATTGGTGGGCCGTGAGCCGGGCAATGGGCGCTTCGATAAATTTGGAAATCCGCCGACATGGCGTATAATATCGCCGTACCTTCTAATTTTTCACATATGAAACAAGTGGTTGAAGGCTGAGGCGCTGACATGGAAACGGTCATTCGCGACGTGACCCTGGAAACGGTCAATCAAGCCATTGCCAACCGGGCGGGAATCAAGCCCGGCGAGAGCTTTTCCGTTGTCGTCGTTGATAGCGCGCCGCGTCCGCGCTCGCGTCTGGCCGATGTCGTTGGGAAGCCCCGCGTACCAGTAGGCTCGATGGGGCTGGCGGCGGATGGAGCCGCGAGCGCTCCGGGTGAAGGCGTCAAGAACCGCATGGAGCGCCTGCTTGCGAAGGCGGGGGCTGGTGTCGCCCTGGTCGGCCCACAGACGACCGAAGATATCGACCGGCGTATCCGTGAGTTCCGGGGCGATGAATAGCGACGTATCGAACGCCAGCCGTATCTACGCGGACTCCAACACCCTTATCTATCTGGTCGAAGGCTCACCGGAGTTTTTGCCGTTCGCCGAAAAGCTCTTCCGGTATGCCGGGGAGCAGGGCATTACGCTCGTCACCAGCGAAATCACCATCGCCGAATGTCTGCACGGGGCGCACAAGCAGGGGAGCGAGGCGCTTGCGGAGGAATACCGCGAGGTGTTCCGGGATATGGACGTGTTCAATCTCGTCCCCGTTGCGCGGGAGATTCTTGAGCGTGCGGCCAAGATCGGCGCGGAACAGAAATTGAAGCTGATCGACGCTATCCACGTCACCTCCGCCATTGATGCCGGGTGCGACGTGTTCGTGACCAACGACCGGGGAATCAAGAGCACCCCGGATTTGAAGATCGTGCAGCTCTCCGAGTTGTAGCCAGTCGGAGCGATCAGAAGTCGTCGGAGATGGTCATGCCCTCGGGAAATGACAGCACGCTCGCCTTCACCAATACGGATTTGATGGTGGGGAATTCGGCGAAGCCGTCGTCATACGGCTCGCCATCCACGAAATCACTCTCGGTCAAAGTGGCTCGAAAGAAGTCCTCGACACGCCCGCGCCGATTCGGCCCCAGGTAGCTGACGGTCAGAATGGCGCGTTTGTAGTGAATGAGGACGGTGCGCCCGTCGTCCGTTTCGCCCTCCCATTGCGACGGGAGGGCCGGGCAAGTGCGCCGTAGGGAAACGATGTTGATCATTGGGTTCCCCTATCCCCGCAGCTTCACCACGTTGGTCGTGTCCTTGGGGCTGATGATGCCGTCCAGGTAGTTCGCCCAGGCTTCGAGCGCCCGGCGGCGATCATCCAAATACAGGGCCTTGTTGTACACCCCGGCAACGCCCGCCTTTGCCATCCCCGAGACGTGATTGACGCAGGCTTCCACCACATGCGGGGCGATGCCAACGTGCTCATTCATCATCGTCACCATGGTTCGCCGTAGATCGTGCAGTGTCCAACGCGGCATGGGCTGTTCGCCTGCTTTCTCGCGCCGCTTGGCGATCCAGGCATCCACCCGCTCCTTGGCGTTGCTGTAACCGGAGGTTCCGGTTGTCCCGGTGGTGGTGAGCAGAAACCCAAGATCGCCCACAATCGGGCGGCCCTTGATGATGGTGACGACCTGGGGCGACAGCGGCACCGTATGGGGGCGGCTATTCTTCGTCCGGTTGCCGGGGATTTCCCACACCGGCTTTTCGCCGTCCAGGTCAGAGATTTCGGAAAGTCGCATTCCTGCCGTTTCGCTGCGGCGCTGGCCGGTCAGCAGCAACAACTTGAACAGGTCGCCGAATAGCCCGCCTTCCGCCTCGAAGGCGGCCCAAACGTCGGCAACCTCGGCATGGTTCAAGGTGCGCTCTCCGATGCTCTTGGGTGAGGGCGGCTTGATGCGGATGGTGGGCGGCACTTCGAGCAAGTCCCGTTCGGCGCACCAGTTGAAGAACTTGGAGAGATAGGCCAGCAGCTTGTTGGCCCCGGCGGGGCTGCCGCGTTCTATCGTGGCGTCGAGGGCACGGCGCACATCGGCGCGGGTGATGCTATCAACCGGCTTGTTGGCCCAAGCCGCCGTGTCGTTGCCGAACAAAGCCCATTTGTAATCCATCTTGGTCGAGGCGGCGAGGCGGGGCTCCACATGCTGGCGCATGAAGCGTTCCGCCGCGACCCGGAAGGTGTTGGCCGCCTTCTCCTCGTTGAGCTGCTTTTCCGCCTTCTTGATCTGGCGCGGATCGTGCCCGGCGCTGGCTTGTTCGGTCAGTTCGCCCGCCTTCTTCCGCGCTTCGGCCAAGGTGAGACCGGGGCCGTCGTCGGTGATCTTGGCCTTGCCGAGGGTCAGGCGTGATAGCTGCCCGTTCACACGGGTCATCACGAAGAACTTGCGGGCTCCGGTGCTCGACAGGCGCAAGCCGAAAGCCGGAAGCGTCGTGTCGAAATAATCCACCCGCCCTTCTTTCGGCGGCGTGAGCCGCGCCACGGCGGCAGAGGTCAGCTTCAGCTTCGGCATCGGAGCGCCCCCCATTTTTGGGTAACAATTGGGTAACAGGTGAGGCCCGTTTTTGGGCGTTTCCGCAGGGTACGCTATGTTCGCTTGTCCGCGCAAGAACCAAGCATTTTAGCCGTTTTTCAGG
>JADFZD010000225.1 GCA_015232705.1 Magnetococcales bacterium
GATCTGTTCTGGCGACTGCACCTGAACGATGATGTTTTTGGACATCATCGCCAGAATGGCGTGGAGGATTGCATTCAGATCGATGCCGTCATTGCGCAGTTCATCTTCCAGTTCCTCGATGGTTCTTGGGCGGTAATCGGCCAAAACATCCAGAACCGCAGCGTAACGCTCGGGATCCAGCCGAACCTCTCCGGGAATATAACCCACAGCCTGTTGTACCCGATCGCGGGAGATGTTCAGAATGACCCGTTGCTGCCGCAGGGATGCCAGGCGTTCCCGTGGGGACAAGCGGCGTGGACCTTTGATCCAGTAATCCTGACGGAACTGCTGGTTGACCATGAAATCCCGCACGGTTTGCTGGAATATCGGATCGGGAATCTCTTGCAGAAAGCGTTGTTGCGCGTCGGTCAAATGAAGGGCATCAAGATGATCGAGAGGGTTGGCGGATGCCGCATAAGTGAGCTTGGCAGATTCGAGCAGAGTGGCGATTTCAGAGAAGGAAAAGAAATCCCAGGCCTGGTTGAAGAATTCATGCGCCAGGTAGTGGGGATTGGCCTGTTTGATCCAATGGAACTGCTCTTCCACCAGCGGGTTGGCTGTTATGAAGGCAGGTTGCAGTTGCAGCATTTTTTCGCCGAAGCCAAAAGCAGCTTCGACACGTCCAAGCATGGATTCGCCTGGGGGAACCATGACCTTGGCATATTCGGCAAGCAGGTGCCGGAAAGGAAGGCGCGCAGCCCAACCCGGCTGGGTATTGTAGCTGATGTAACATAGACCACCGACTTTCAATTTGCGGCGTATGAAATCGACGATGATCTGACGATTGCTCGGTTGGATCCAACTCCACACGCCGTGCAGGCCGATGAAATCGAAATCCGGCAGATCGGTTCGTTGGCAAAACTCCTCGAACGATTGATCGTACATGTCGGCAGAACAGCCGGATGTGGCGATCAATTGTCGGGCGAAGGCGGTCTGGGAAGGGTGGAAATCCGTGGCCCACCATGCCACGGGAGCGGTAGTGGCGTGAATGGCCGTGCTGAGCCCCTGTCCAAAGCCCAGTTCGCAAGCCACACGCATGTCGGGCAAGGCAAAACCGGCATTCAGCAGCGGGAGTTGGCAACGTCCTGGATTCAGCTCCGAACAGTAACTAAAAATATAATCAGTGGAAACGACATAACCTTGTGACCAGTCACTCATTGAATTTTTACCTACAAACAGGTGGTTGATCGATTTTTTCTGTTGATATAAACTGACAAATACCAAGCAATTACGGTAACATTTAATCCTCCTGAAAAAGTTACCTTTAACAGATATTCATAAAACACATGCATGCGTAAAATAAATATAGTTACAAAGAAGATTTTTCTTCAAAAGAGTTTTTTTCGAGTGACTCGTAATGGGTACAGACTGCTTTTGATCGATAAAATCGTGCCAGAAATAGGCGATTATAGCAAGATCAGGCAGTGCCTTGCGTGAACCTGAGAGGCTGTTTGGGATTGCCAAACCGCCTCTCAAGATCGTCACCTCCGCCGCCAGGGGCCATCGGAGTTGCCAGAGATGGTTCCGGAGAGACGCTGCGGCGCAGACACCCTCAAAGCTGGTGCTTGATCATCGTCAGGCAAAGAGATTATGATCCGTTCATCCGACCAACCCCATGAAACAGGAGCGCCTATTACCATGAAAAAATTCGTCCTTGCCATGGCTGTGGCCAGCGTGACCACTGTCAGCGCCTTTGCCGCCCTCGCCGAAGAGAGCAATCCCGCCATCGTGCATCGCCATGGCATCTACAAGATCATGGCCGGCCACATGACCGCCATGAAATCCATCCTGTTTCTAGGCTTCGAGGCGCCGGCGGATCTCGCCTTCCACGCCCAGGGGATCCTGGATGCCTTCGGGCACATGGGCAACTCCTATCCCCCCGGTTCGGACAAAGGCGAAACCAAGGCCAAACCAGAGATCTGGACCCAGCCCGACAAACTCAAGCAGCGCGCCACCGAGGCGGTGGACGCCGCCAAGGCGTTGGTCGCGGCCACCGCCGGCACCGACAAGAAAGCCACCATCGCCGCCTTCAAGGGCATGGGCGAAAAATGCAAGGCCTGCCATGACGACTTCCGCAAGGAGTGATGCGCGCGCGGACGACCGACCCAATCCCATGGAACCCCCGGACGGGGGTTCCATGGTGCGGGTCTGGGATCTGCCCACGCGACTGTTCCACTGGAGCCTGGTCCTGACGGTGATTTCGGCCTTCGTGTCGCGCAAGTTCGGCGATACCATGCTGGTCTGGCACATGACCAACGGCTATGCCATCCTGGTGCTGATCCTCTTTCGGCTGCTGTGGGGGCTTTTCGGTTCGACCACCGCCCGCTTCCGAAGCTTTCTCACCGGGCCGGGGGCGGTGATCGGCTATCTGCGCGCCAACCTCAAGGGGGAACATCCGCGCTTTGTGGGCCACAACCCGGCAGGCGGCTGGTCGGTGGCCGCCCTCCTGACGGTTCTGGCCGTGCAGGGCGTGACCGGACTGTTTGCCAGCGACGACATCCTGGTCAAAGGACCGCTTGCCTTTCTGGTCACCGAAAAAACCGTAGCCCTCGCCTCCACGATCCATCGGCTCGGTTTCCTGGCCATGCTCGCCCTGGTGGCACTGCATCTGGGGGCCGTTCTCTTCTATCTGACCAAGGGCGACAATCTCATCCTGCCCATGATCACCGGACGCAAATCGCAGGCACAGATGCCACCCGACCCACCCCCGCTCCAGATGCGCGCCAACCGTCTGGCCCTGGCACTGCTCCTTGTGGCCATGATGGGGGTGTGGGTC
>JADFZD010000226.1 GCA_015232705.1 Magnetococcales bacterium
CCTTTGAGGGAGAGGCGACGAATGGTCTCCACGAAACAGGGCGTTTGACCGGTCTCCATGGGTGCTTGCGGTTCATCAACCACGATCATGCTCATGACGCGTCCTTCCTTGCTGAAAATGGGATGTCCGAGAGACAAAAAAAACCAAGTGGCGAGGCTTTGGGCGAGATGACCCACGAAGACAGCACGCCTTCGGACAAGACGAGACGCGCGCTGCGCGGCATAGCAAGTCCGTGCGCGGCTAAGAGGCGTCGCAACGCCCTGTCAAAGCTGCTGACGCAACAGGTCAACACGCCCCAGGAACACACCAAAGACGCAGATACCACATCCTGAAAATACAGAATGCGACATCCAAAACGTATACTCGAAGTTATTGACTCGACAATAACTTTTTTCAGGATGCTCTTGGGATGAAAACCCTGACGAGACGTTCGATCAGGTTTGGGAAAGGACTCTGGCAGGCTGGTGCAGGCGGGATGGATGGAGATCGTGGAACGTATCAGACCATGTTATCCTCCAGACAGCGCGTCAGAGTCACCAAACTCGGTGTGTCCACACATCCTCCGTTAAAAGTTAATATTCTTCACAGTTTAGCAAATTATGTGTATTCTGTCAATAGATTCTGTTAAGAATGTAAAAAAAAATTCTCTAAAAAGCCATCCATGAGAACAGAAACTTGAACAATGCCGATTTCCTCTGGTATTCTATTGTGAGAATGCCTGTGAAATGCAAAAAATAACCACAATAATTCCCAACCTGCACCTGAAGAATAAAGAGGCTTTTATCCATGAACGACACCGATGTCGCGATGACGGACCCCTGCAAGGTCGTACTGCTGGCCACCGATGGATCGGAGTTCTCTGCAGGGGTTGAATCGGTCGGCCTGGAACTGGCCCAACTCAGCCAATCCCATCTGCACATGCTTCGTCTGCTCCTGGCTGAACCCGGCAGCGATGCGGCGCTCGTCGAAGAGCAGGATGCCAACCTGAAACTGGACCAGATCGCCAGTCAATGCCTGGCCAGCGGCATCGAGCACACCCGCATGATCCGTTCCGCCGAGGATCCTACCACGGGCATCCTGACCTCTGCCCAGGAGATCCACGCGCAACTGGTCATCGTGGGACGGCGTGGCCGGCGCGGATTGGCCAAGAACAATGTCGGCGAGGCCACCACACGGCTTCTCGACAAGCTTGAGTGTTCGGTCATGGTGGTACCGCGTCTATTCTCTTTCTGGAGCAGTGGCGTCCTGCTGGTGGTCGATCCGGACGAAACCGCCGGCGATCAGGCAGCCCTGGTGGCGATCCGCCTGGCGCACGGGGCAAACATCCCTTTGACCATTCTGCTGGTCGCGGATGAAAAAGCAGAGGCGGATCGCGATGCCAATCAGATCGTCAACCGGCTGGTGGCCTTGGCCCATCTGCATGGCGTATCTGCCGAAGGACTGGTGCAAAGTGGCGACCTTGACGAAGTGGTCCTGGGGGTCGCGCGACAGCGTTCCGACGACCTGATCGTCTGCGAACCGCGCGATCGTTCGATGTTCGACCGCCTGTTCAACATCAACGATCTGGTGAAGTTGATCGGCAAGGCCAACTGCCCGGTTCTGGTGGTCAAGGGCACCCCCAAGTCCGAATCCGCGTGAGCGTCCAGCCCACCTCCCCGTTTTCGCGCTGGCGACAGTTGCGGCGTTATTGGCGCTCCTGCTCTTTCATCGAACGGGAGGTGTGGGATCGCCCCACCCGTTTTTCGCACTGGGCATTGGCTGCCCTGTTGATCGCGTCCCTGATAACCGGTTGGCTTGATCCGGCTTGGCAGTTGGATCGTCACCTGTTGATCGGCGGCATGATTGCCGGACTGCTCCTTTTCCGTTTGGTCTGGGGAATATTTGGTTCGGAGTTCAGCCGGTTTTCCAATTTTCTCCCCTCCTCCAAAGCCCTCCTTGAAGATGTTGCCTCGCTCAGGCAGGATCGCCTGAAACTCGCCACCCCCGGCATCTCGCCAGCCAACGCCCTGCTCAGTCTGCTTCTCTGGCTGGTCGTACTTGGTCTGATAATCACCGGGCTGATGGCTTACGGTGGCGAGGAGCATCTGGGTCCGTTGGCGTCGCTGATCAGCTTCTCGACCGGGGAGATGGCGCAGCGCATCCATGCCGTATTATCGCTGTTCCTCATCGTTCTGGCGTCCCTGCACTTCTGGATCGTGGAGCGGGAGAGTCGCCTGACCCGCATTCCCCTTATCCGGGGAATGATCACCGGATGCAAGCCCCTTGATCCGGAGCTGCCGCGTGAGCCGGTGCGTTCTCCGCACGCAGTGTGGGCGATGTTGCTGGGGATGCTGTTGATGTTTGGCATCGACCACCTTTCCAAGACCCTTGGCCAGCTGCCGATGGATGGTTGGCATCCTCTGCACTATCCGACGATCTATCAGGGACGTTGCGGTTCGTGTCATTGGACCATTCATCCGAGTCTGATGCCCGAAGAACGTTGGCGAGAGTTGTTGCACCATCTGGGGGATCATTTCGGACAACGTGTTTCACTGACCGGTCAAGAGGCGATCACCATCAGTTCGTTTATCTTGGTTCACGCCTCCGAGGATTGGAATACCGATGCGGCCCATCGTTTTCGCAAGGGTGTGGACGAGATGGTGAAGGGGATCAGCGACCATCCGGTTTGGCGAAAGATGCATGCCAGTGTGGATCCGGTTCTGTTCGAAAGTGATTCGGTCAAGAAGCCGGGCAACTGTCCGGTTTGTCATCATGATGCCTTGAGCGGGCGATTCGATCGGCATGCGATTCATCTGCCGCGTGCGGCAAGCCA
>JADFZD010000227.1 GCA_015232705.1 Magnetococcales bacterium
AGAGCATTCTCAAGGCGGCGCGTCGTCTCGAAGCGGAGGGGGCGATCGTCATCATGGGCAAAGGCACCGACGACGTGGTGCTGTAAGGTGTCTTGACAAGGGGTGTGTCAGCGGTCTTGATGCGGCGCGACGTTTTTTGAGCGGCTTGCATACTCACGGGTATGCTGGGTTGCCTGAAGCGTCTCGCCGGGTCTGAAGGTTCGCCGCCTCTCCATGGCAAAACGCCCCAGGTTGTAACCCGAGCCACGACAGGGGAACGATTCGTGACCGAGAGTCAAGTTGCGGAGATCATCAAGGCGCAAGAGGGTGGATTGGCGTGTCGTCGTGTGGGGATACAGGCCCTGCTGGACGCCCCGCGCGAGATCAAGGGGGAGCATTTTCTCCGTTTGCGTCCGGATGGACGGTTGCCGGTGGTGGAGCCGCCCAAGAAGGAGCCGGAGATTTCTGCCGAGGAGTTGCACGCCCGTCGTCTGGAACAGATGGAGCGCGAGGTCTACCAACGGGTTTTTGCGGCTGCCGAGGCTGCCGGACTCAAGGCCGGCGAGGAGCGCATGGAGCGTGAGATCCATGCCTTGCTGCCGCGACTCGAAGGGGTATTGGCCAATCTGGAGCAGCTGCACGAACGTATTTTGGCCGGTGCCGAGCGTTATCTGGTCGAGACCACGCTGATCTTGATTCGTGATTTGATCGCCACGGAATTGACGGTCAAACCTGAGATCGTGGCGGAGCGGGTCAAGCGCATTCTGAAACGCGCTGCCGGTCGCAAAGGGATCGTGATCCGGGTGTCGCCTGGCAACGCGCGCATTTTGGAGCGGATTCGGAGCTTCGGAAATCTGAACATCGAGGCGGATCCGAGCTTGTCCTCGGGAGCGGTCCATCTGGAGAGCGATTTCGGCGGTCTCGAGGACAACCTGGAGATGCAGCTCAAGGAGGTGGAACTCGCCATGCGCGAGTATCTCCAGGAGCGTTTGGACGCCATGGAGGTCCCGGACATCGCCGGACAGGCGCGTGAGGTTGCCTCCGATGCTTTGGCACGGGAACCGCTGCCCTTGACGCCGGATCCGGGCAGCATGCCGGGTCAACGCATTCGTCCCCCTGTAGCGGCGGCTTCCCTGGCCCCGGTTGCGGGGTTGGCTGCCGGGGCGTTGGCGGCTCAGGCGTTGTCGAGCGAAGAGACGCGCGCCCGTGAAGAGGCCTATGCCGCAGAGATTCGTGCCCGTGAGGAGGCCTACGCCGCGGAAGCGCGCGCCCGTGAGGAGGCTTTTGCCGAGGAGGCACCTGTTGGGGAGGCGCTGTCTGTCGAGGAGGCTTTCGCCGGGGCGTCGTTATCCGCCGAGGAGGCCTTCGCCGGAGAAGAGGCATTGGTCGGGGCGTCGTTATCCGCCGAGGAGGCCTTCGCCGGAGAAGAGGCGTTGGCCGGGGAGCCATCCAACGGGGATGCCTGGGAACTCCAGGGGCTTGATGCATGGTCCGGGGATGAATTGGATCCCGAGGATCGGGTGGAGGAGTTGGCCATCGATGAGATCTTCACGGAGGCGACATGAATTTTACCCTGGAATTGCCCTGGCGTGATTATCAGGAGTCGGCGCGACGCGGACTTGGCATGAGGCGCACCGGGAAGGTGGCGCAGGTGGTGGGTCTGATGATCGAGGGGGAGGGTCCTTCGGCGTCGATTGGAGACATGTGCGAGGTTTATCCGGATGATGGTTCGACGCCGATCCGCGCCGAGGTGGTGGGATTTCGTAGCGATGCTTTGCTGTTGATGCCGTTGGGGGCGATCAAGGGAATCCATCCGGGGAGTCTGATCGTCTCGCGTGGTCGTGCCGAGATGGTGGGGGTGGGAGAGGCGCTGCTGGGTCGGGTGCTGGGTCCGACGGGAGAGGTGATCGATCACGGTCCGCCGATCCATCTGTCGGAATTCACCCCGTTGCATGCGGACCCGATCAATCCGTTGCATCGGCGACGCATCTCCGAGAGTCTCGATTTGGGGGTGCGGGCGATCAACGGTCTGTTGACCATCGGGCGTGGACAGCGGGTGGGGATCTTTTCGGGTTCCGGCGTGGGCAAGAGTACCCTGTTGGGCATGATGGCCCGATACACCGAGGCGGATGTCAACGTGATCGCCCTGGTCGGCGAGCGTGGACGTGAGGTGGTGGAGTTTCTGGAAAAGGATCTGGGTCCGGAGGGGATGCAGCGTTCGGTGGTGGTGGTGGCCACCTCGGATCAGCCGCCGCTGCTGCGGTTGCGTGCCGCGCATCTGGCAACCTCGATTGCCGAGTATTTTCGCGCCCGGCAGCAGCATGTACTGCTGTTGATGGACTCACTGACCCGTTTTGCCATGGCGCAACGCGAAGTCGGGCTGGCGCGCGGCGAGCCGCCGACCAGTCGCGGCTATCCTCCTTCGACCTTCATGCTGTTGCCGCGTCTGTTGGAACGCGCCGGTCGCGACAGTGGCGAGGGGAGCATCACCGGTCTGTATACGGTACTCATGGAGGGGGACGATCTCCAGGATCCGATCGTGGATGCGGTGCGCGGTATTCTGGATGGTCACTTCGTGCTCTCGCGCGATCTGGCTGCGGCGAACCACTATCCAGCCATCGATGTGTTGGGATCCTTGTCGCGTCTGATGAGCGATCTGGCCGGCGAGACCCAGAAGGGGTGGGCCGGACAGTTGCGCGAATCCCTGGCAGCCTATACCCAGGCCGAGGACATGATCAACATCGGGGCCTATGTGCAGGGATCCAATCCGCGCATCGACCTGGCCTTGAAGCTCATCAAGCCGATTCGCGACTATCTGCGTCAACC
>JADFZD010000228.1 GCA_015232705.1 Magnetococcales bacterium
CATTGACCGTACAGGTGAACGGGGATAATCGCCTTGGTGCGCGCGGTGATGGCCGCTTCGATCGCATCTGGATCGATGTTGTAGGTGTCGGGCCGAATGTCTACGAAGACCGGCGTGGCGCCCAGGCGGGCAATGACGCCGGCGGTGGCAAAGAAGGTGTAAGGACTCGTGATGATCTCATCGCCGGGGCCGATATCCAGCGCCATCAGCGCCACCAGCAGGGCGTCGGTCCCGCTGGATACGCCGATGCCGTGGCGGCAGCCGGAATATTCGGCGATTTCGCGTTCGCAGGCCTCGACCTCGGGTCCCATGATGAAGTGCTGACTGGCCAGGACACGGTCGATGGCGCCACGGATTTCCGACTCGATGGTGGAAAACTGGGCTTTGAGGTCAAGCAGGGGGATAGTCACTGCGCTCTCTCTGGCTGAACGGGGCTGACGAAGTCGCGGTCGGTGTCGCGGCGATAGGTCTCGCCGCAACTGGGGCAGGTTGTCTCGGTCCAGGCGCCATCGGCCAAGCGGATGCCGCAACGGCACACCCAGCCCAGACGACGCGCCGGATTGCCCACCATCAAGGCATGGTCTGGAACATCGCGGGTCACCACGGCGCCAGCACCGATCAGCGCATAGCGTCCCACGGTGTGGCCGCAAACCACGGTGGCGTTGGCGCCTATGGTGGCGCCGCGCTTGACCAGGGTGGGGCGGTATTCCGACTTTCGCTCGATCTCCGCACGCGGGTTGACCACATTGGTGAAGACCATGCTGGGGCCGCAGAAGACACCGTCTTCCAGCGTGACGCCGGTGTAGACGCTGACGTTGTTCTGGATCTTGCAATTGTTCCCGACTACCGCGTCGGGACCGATCACCACGTTCTGGCCGATATTGCATTTGGTGCCGATGGTCGACCCCTGCAGCACATGGCTGAAATGCCAGATCTTGGTGCCGGCTCCCACTTTTGCTGGAGTGTCGACCTCGGCGGTCGGGTGGACGAAATAGTCGCGTGGCGGTGCCTCGGCCGGCGCAACGAAGCTGACCGTCTGGCCGGTCTCCATAGAGCGCTGTGCGGCGTCCAACACGCGCAGCACCCTTAGCCCTTCGGCGCCATCGGTGCGGGGCTGTATGCCCGCGGCGACGCAATCGACAAAGCTCTGGCATTCCAGTTTAAGCGGTTCAGCCGGGTCCAGTGGCACCGGGCGGCATTCGCCCTGAGCCGGTTCCGGCACGTTGTCTTTCCATTTCACCTGATGGGGGTAAATCGACAGCTTGCTGTCCCAGCCCAGACGGTCGTCGAACACCGCCATGGCGGAATCACCGATCACCACCAGCCGCTGCTCCTTGAACGGATGCAGCCACGAGACGTGGATATGGGCGGCTTGGCCAGAGGCGAAGGTCATGTGGGTGGTGGTGACGTCGGCCACAGCCTTGTGCAGATAGCAATGACCCACCGCCGAAACACTTTCCAACTGGTCGGGCAGCAGTGCCAGGATCATGGAAATGTCGTGGGGGGCAAAGCTCCACAGAATGTTTTCTTCGGTGCGGAACTTGCCCAGGTTCAACCTGTTCGAATAGACGTAACGGATTCGCCCCAGGTCCCCCTTCTCACACATGCTCTTCAATGTCAGGAAAGCCGGATGATATTGCAGCAAATGCCCCACCATCAGAATACGGCCGCGCTGGTCGGCCAAGCGGGTCAGGCGTTCTGCATCGGCCACTTTGAGGGCCAGGGGCTTTTCTACGAAAACGTGCTTGCCCGCCAGCAGGGCGTCTTCCACCATCCTCGCATGGGACTCTGCCGGCGTCGCGATGGCAACCGCAACAATGGCGGGATCGGCCAGAACTGCAGCATAGTCCCGGGCGGGGACGCCGTGTTCCGCTGCCAAACGAGATGCGACCTCATCATTGCTGTCGCTCACGGCCGCCAGGGCGCCGGTGGCGGCAAAATTTCTGACAAGGTTTCGTCCCCAGTAGCCGCAGCCGATGACCGCCACACTTGTATTCATTATGCGTGTGCCCGCAGGTTGGATGGACAAGCAGCCTGTTTCGGCGGCCCGGCAATGTAAATCCTTTTCCTCGCCTGTCGCAAGACGGTTGGGTTGGGAGGGGTGCGGGGGGGCAAAAAATGGCTCGACCGGCACCATTCCGTCACGCATTCTTGGCTCTTTCCCTGGGGGTCTGAAGATCGGATGGTTTACTGCTGTAGCCGCAAGGCACGAATCGCCCTGGCGCTTTGCATCCTTGGCGCTATTCTGACCTTTGCCATCCCGGTCTGGTATCTGGTCCCGGACCGGATCATCGCACACATCAGGTCGCGCAACGTTGCGGTGGTCGGCGGTTTGGGCATTATCGCGGCATGGACGACATGGGCCTTCTTTGGCAGCCGCCATGCCTGGGAACGGCGTATTCGCCTTCGCTGGGCCATCAGGGGCCTTCTCCAGGAAGGCGAAGGCTTGCTGTTGTGGTTCAGAAATCTTCACCGCAATTGGGCGGCAGCGCTTGTACTGTCGCCGTTCGTTGTGCTGGTGTTCGTCGCCCAGGTCGTCTATCTGCCGCGCGAGGCACTGATGGCAGGCGACAGTGCCACGTATCTGCTGTTTTCCAATTACCGTCCCATCGGGTATCCACTTTTCTTGCGTTTTGCCCTGGTCTTGTTGGATGACCCGTGGGTTGTCATCATTTTACAATCCATCCTGGGACTTGCTGCCATACTGCTGTTTGCCGAGGGGCTGCAGCGTGTCTTTCGCAACTATGTGCTAGCCATCCTCGTGGGACTGCTTCTGACCTTTTCCTGGGCCACTTTTTCCCT
>JADFZD010000229.1 GCA_015232705.1 Magnetococcales bacterium
ACAGATACGCTAGGAACCGACACGCCGCTCACATTGGATTGCGGAGAAAGTCTTTCAAACTTTGTTTTGTCATATCAGACCTACGGAACTCTAAATGCCGCAAAAGATAACGCTATTCTTATTTGCCACGCATTGTCTGGGGATCAATATGCAGCGAGCCAAAATCCGGCAATAGACCCGCCACGGCCTGGTTGGTGGGAAACTATGATCGGCCCTGACAGGCCCATAAACACAAACAATTATTTTGTGATTTGCTCAAATGTGCTGGGAGGCTGCATGGGTAGCACCGGGCCATCGTCGGTCAACCACGACACGGGGAAGATCTGGGGGGCAGACTTTCCTGTTATTACGATCGGAGACATGGTTGCCGCTCAGGAACGGCTAGTTACCTTTCTTGGAATTGACCGACTACACGCCGTCGTAGGCGGCTCAATGGGGGGGATGCAAAGCCTTGAATGGATGCGACGTTTTCCAGAGCGGCTTTGCGGCGTAGTCGCACTTGCGACTAGTTATCGGCAAGGCGTACAGGGAATTGCCTTTCATGAAGCAGGTCGGCAAGCGATTATGAATGACCCCGCATGGAATGGTGGCGCATATCAGGAACTCGGCACGTTTCCGGTCAATGGCCTTGCCGTCGCCAGAATGGTCGCTCACGTTACCTATCTTTCCGAGAAAAAACTTTCAGAGCGATTTGGTCGGCAGCTATCCGGAAGAAATTTTAAGTCATACTCAAATAGCTGTGACTTTCAAATCCAGAGCTACCTTCATCATCAAGGCTTCTCATTCACCAAACGGTTTGATCCAAATACCTATTTATATGTAACTCGCGCCATAGATTACTTTAACCAAGCAGAAGAGTATGGCGACAACCTTGATGAAGCCTACTTAGAGGCATTGGATCGCTATAAACCACCGGTCTGTCTAATCTCCGTTTCTTCTGACTGGACCTACCCGCCATCTGAAAGCTCTCGGATTGAGACGGCCTTGAGACATGCAGGTGTATCAGTTAGGCACAGGATCATTGAAAGCGATGATGGGCATGACGCCTTTCTTCTTCCGAACAACGATATAGAAGGGGACATGAGGTATTTTTTATCTCATGTCATTAAAGCATCTCATTCTTGAGGAATGCTATTGCCTTAATGGCTGCCGAGCTGGCCTGACCACTCAACCTCCCAAGCAGGTTTAGCTTTCCCTCTGTCCTGTTGCCTTTGCTGAAGACCCGTCGCCTGTTACCATTCACCCGCATTGGTATCGGTTGGGCCAGGAAGCAGGGGAGGCGCGATGTATCCGGAAACTCGACACAAGGCGATCATCGCCCTGTCCTTCCTGATCTCGGTGGTGTGGTCGCTTTCGCAGAACGCGCCCAATCCCGTCGCGGCGGGCGTCGTCGCCTTCATCTGCGCCTTCCCGCTGCTGTACGCCCTCTATTACGCGCTCCATATCCTCGGCTGGGTGTTCTTCAGTGGCGAGCGCGGCACCGGCCTGCGGATCATCCCCCGCATATCGGCAGGCATCCGCTGGGCTTTCCGCTCCACCTTCAAGCTGATCGGTGATGCAATCCTCTTGCTGCTGCGGGGCCTCGTCTTCACCACCAAGGCGGCCCGCAATGCCCATGAGCGCCACCAGTGGGAAAAGGCCCGCCCGGAGCGGGAACGGCAGGCCGCCGAAGCTGCCCGCCTCGAAGCCGAAAGGGCCGAGGAGGAGCGGCGGAAGCAGCAGATTGCCGATGACGAAGCCCACAAGCGACGGGTCGCCCGCGAGACGGAAGTCACCGAGGCCCGCACCAAGGCGGAGCTTGCCGCCCGCCTCGCCATGCAGGAGGAGGCCAACCGCCTGGATCGCGAGCACAAGGAAAACATGCTCGCCATCGACCAGGAGCGCCTTGCCATCTCCGAACGGCGCGGCAAGCGCCACGAGGCCCTGTTGGGCACCCTGTCCGAACTGGTCGAGAAGTCGAAGGGATAGCGGCTATGACCCTGGATAAATCCGACCGGATGGAACTCGTCACCGCCGCCAACGATTCCCGCCACCGGGGCGCGATGGAGCGCCTGGAGCGGCAGAACGAATACCGGGCGCAGTTGGCCGAAGCGAATCACGAGATCGCGCTCCGTACCGCCCGGATCGAGGGGGAATTCGCCGTCCGCCTGCGCGAGCTCGACCACGAATATGGCCCGGCGGAAAAGGCCCTCGACTATAAATACTATGCGCTGCGCCACGAGCTCACCCTGGAGGAGATCGAAGAGCGCGAGGTCATCTCCACCATCTTCCGCGTCACCGAAAGCATCATCGCCCGCAACCTCAAGCTCTCGGAGGAGCGGGAACGCGCCCGCCTGGAGACCGAGCTCGTTGAGGTCAAGGAGCGGCACCGCGAGAACGAGCGACAGCACGAAGTCTTACGCGACCGGCTGGCCATGGAGCGCGACGCCCTGCAAAGCCAGTTGCGCAACGAGGAATTCACCCATGCCCAAACCGTCAGCCGCATCGACATTCCGCTGAAGCTGCGCGAGCTCGGATTGTCCAACAGCTCGGAACCGCCTTCGGAGGCCGATGCAGCAGCGTGGCTGGAAAAGCTGAAGGGGCGCGGGACGATTTAAAAAATCGACCTTGGTCGGGCGGCTCCACGCGGCGGAGCCGCAAACAGACGAGTAGCAACTCGTCCGCCGTCCAGCGGGCGGCGGCCCGACGAATTCGCAGGGTTTGGATGGTTCCGGTTCGGCTGTGCGGAGTGAGCGACGGAAGGAGCGAACGACGCATAGCCGGGAGGAAACGACAAAAACGGAGAATGAGGAGG
>JADFZD010000022.1 GCA_015232705.1 Magnetococcales bacterium
CCAACTTCTTGCCATCGGTCAAATCCGCCGTAATCCGTGCACCATGCTTGCCCGAATCCAGACACTTCTCGAACGCACCCATCTCCAACCCGGCCGTCTTGGCCGCCTTTTTCAACTCCGGCGGATCCAGATTGGTCTTGTCGTCAAACAGAATGTCATGCATGGGCCAGAACTTGCCCTGATCCGCCGCGCACTGCGCCGCCTCGGAAGCCTTGGGCGCCTTGGCGTGGAACGGCAACGGATAGTGACGGAATACCATGCGCACCTTGTCGCCATACGCCTCGGAAACCTTCTTGAGGGTGGCTTGGGCACGACGACAATAGGGACACTCGAAATCGGAAAACTCGATGATCGTCACCGGCGCCTTGACATCCCCTTTGGAAAGATCCTCGGGACCGGTCACCGTGAAACGCGGCGCCTTGAGCAAAATCTCCGGCTCATACTTTTGCAACAGCTTGGTCAATACCTTGCTCTCGGCATCCTTGCGCGCCTCGTCAGAAAGATGCTCCTTGACCTGCTCCTCCATCCCTTCCCCATTGTTGGGAAGTTGCTCCTTGTTTTTCTGAATGAAGGCCTTGACCTCGTCCGCACTCGGCTCCGAAACCTTGCCCATCAATTTTTCGACCACCTGCTCGGGCGGAACCTTCTCCTCGGCACCCTTGACGGTCAGAATGTGCTCCAACACCATCTCGCGAATCTTGGTCTCACGCAATTCGTGGATCTTGACCGCCAAAGCACGATCCACCTCCTCAAGGGAGAGCACCCAACTGCCCACCTTGGCCACTGGCTCGGCATAGGCCGGCAACGGCGCGCTCAACCACAACAGAGCCGCTCCCAGCGGCATCCAGGACCATTTCGGCTTGATCACTTCTCTCAAGCGGTTCATTTCGCGTAAATCTCCGTGGCTCGTTGTTTGAATGCCTCCACCATCCGCTTGGAAGCCTCGCCGAAAATCGGACCGAGGGTGAGATCCAAAAGACGGTTTTTGAACGAAAAATTGATAAAGAAGTCGATGCGGGCTCCGCCCTCGGCAGGAGAAAAGCGCCATTCGCTCTCCAGATTGCGAAAGGGACCGGAAACCAGTTGAATGCGAATCAAGGCATTGGGCACAATGTGATCCTCGGTGAGAAAGATCTCGCGCAAACCCTTGAAGGCAAAGGTCATCTCGGACATGAAGCGGTCCGGCTTCTCATCGAATTTGCGGGCTCTGACGATCCAGGGAATAAACTCTGGATAACGGTCCATGTCCACCACGAGAGCATACATCTGTTCGGGCGTAAAGGAAACCAGGGTGGTTGAGGAGTGTTTGGCCATAAGATCGGTAATGGATTAAAGTTTCAACGTCGATAGACCACGGCGGCACGACCTTTGAACGCATCGAGCATCCGCCTGGAGGCCTCGGAGAAAACCGGCCCCATGATCATCTCCTTCATGCGGCTTTGAAAACTGAAATCGATGAAAAAATCGACCCGCGAACCGTTCGGGATCGGGACAAACGACCAGGTGCTCACCAGGTATTTGAAGGGTCCATCCCGCAGGTTGATCTCGATGCGCTTTCCGGGATCGATGATATCAAGGGTACGGAAGGTTTCGCGAATTCCCTTGAAAGAGACGGTCATTTCAGCCATGAACTGGGTGGGGGTGCGGTCCCAGACCCGGGTGGACGAGCACCAGGGCAGGAAATCGGGATAGCGTTCCACATCAACCACCAGCGCGTACATCTGCTCCGGGGCAAAAGGAACGTTTTCATTGATGCGAATGCGCGGCATGGGGCAAGATCCGAAAGCGGTGATCCGTATTGTGATCGTGGCCAGATTCCAATATGCTCCCTCCATGCCCGGAGGGCCTCGATCCCGAGACGATATCGCTATCGGTCCGTTGGATCACCATTCCGTCACCTTGTCTCAGAATCCGGGGAATTCCCTGGAGAAGGAATCAGGAACAAGGGGAGTGAAGGGGTTGCCACCCCATCAAGCCAAGTAGTATGACAATTCGGAGCCGATATGCAAAGGAAATTCCCGATCCCGCCCCACGATGCCGCCTCGCGCCGGCATAAGGTAGATGATGGGCGGATCTCCCCCGCCACTGCTTTAGGGTGCAACCTCCTTCGAGAGAACCACGGCAGCCCGGGACGCTTTTTCAACCCATGCTCCCAGGAGAGCCGGCCATGGTGATGCATCACGATCACGGGGAGCAGGCGTGGCCTGAATCCGATGCCCTGCGCGCCAATCTGGCGGTGACCGCTGTGGACGAGGTGGTGATCGACGCCCGTCTGAGTCCGCTTTTGGAGGTGGTGCGCGGTTTTGCCGGCATATTGAAGGATCTCGAACGGCTGTTGCGGGAACTCAACCATCCGTTTCGCAACTGGCCGCTGATCCTGCCGGAATTGAAGGGGTTCGTCCTCAAGAACGCCATCCGCTACGCCCCCCATCCCCGTGGACCGGAGTGTTTCGAGCTGTTCGCCGAACTTTTTTTCCAGGCCCTCGACGAAATCAACAAGCCGGTCACCGTGCGTCTGGTGTTCGATGGCCTGACCGCCTACCTGGACAAACAGGTCAATCTGCTCGCGCCGGATCGACTCGTGGACTTTGCACCGGTGTTCGACCGCATCATGGCCCGTCTGGCCGATATGTCCGATGAGCGACTGCTGATCCTCTCCCAGAGCCATCTGCCGTTGCGTCGCACCTTCGCACGCATGATCGAACGCTGCTCGGAGAGCGGACAACCCTTTCCATTCGATCCCGAGCCCTATTGCCGGCTGGCGTTCCGTTCGCTCACCGCCACCTATGACCTGTGGCTGGATCAGTCCGATCCGGTCTGGTACACGGTGCGCGGCCATCACGAGTGCGACGCCATCTCGCATCGCAACCTGCGTACCGCCAGCGAGACCTTGAAAACTCTGGCCCGTGAACAGCCCTCCGAAGAACTGCTCGGGCGACTGGCCATGCAGCCGGCCTATCTGGACATCGTGCGCGGCTACCGCGATGCGGCCAATGCCCTGGGAAGATTGCAAACCGCACGCGACGGCAATGAGTCCGACACCGACTCCGAACAGCTGGCCGAGGGACGCAAGCTGCGATTTTTGTTTCATATTTTAGAAACAGACGGACTCTCCATGATCCATGAGGAGACCCTGCGCGAGATCAATCGCACCCTGGCCCATCTGGTGGAACTCAAGCAGAGCTACGAGGAGCTGCGCGAATCGTTTCTGCGCACCTTCGCCTTTCTCAAGGCCAACGTGGTCAAGTATCCCCACACCGCCTTGCAGTGCATCGAGGCATTGGGCATCGAGGTGTTCAAACGCGACAACAGCCGCCTGGTGGAAGCCTTTTTGGAACAGGCGGTGCGATTCGGCTTCCAGTACCGCGCGGTCACCGGCGTGGGCAGTGACTGGCAGCCGATCTGCAATCCGGCCCATCTGACCAACATCCGCGTCTGGCTCAACCTGATCAACCTCAATCCGAAATGGTGCTCGACCCTGCTTTCGGCCCTGATCATCAACGTCAAGCTCTCCGGCACCCTGATCCGCGACACCGATCTGTTTCAGAAGGAGGTGACCCGCCTGCTCAATGGCGAGGTGGCCCCGGTCTTCAACCTGGTCAAACAGTTCGCCCGCCTGCTGCCGGTCTACTACAACGAGATCGGCGCCGAAGGGGAGCTGCGCGATGTCTCCACCGAACTCGACGAGATCTCCAAGCGGCAGGATCGGCTGATCCACTTCTTGCGCAAGGCCTGTCACGTGGAGAGCACCAACCTCATGGTCGAGCTGGTGCGCGAGATCCTCGACTTCTGGCACTCCGGCGAGTTGAACGATCTGACCGGCCTGATCGCCCAGCCCACCCTGGAGTCGATCCAGATTCCGGGCCCGTGGTTCGACGGCGTGCATCGGGTGACGCGTTATCTGTTCGCCGCCCTGGCCATCGACGATCCGGTGACCCTGTTGACCATGCCGTTGGAGCGCATCGAACCGGTGATCCAGGCCACGCCGGATGTTCCGCAATGGGAGCGGCGCCGGGTGTTTTTGTTGATCCGGCTCTATCAACTCCTCGATCACAAATACAATCCCAGCCGGCATGGGGTTCTCGCTCTGGTGAAGAAGGCCAGCGAGGAGGGGATCTATGGCATGGATTGGCTGGCCGAGGTTCTGTTAAGCGACGAAACGCGGGATGACATCCGCCTGAATGCCCTGCTCGACGCCATGGAGGCGCTCAAACGGGTGGTGATGTGTCGTGAAACCTTTCCGGCCCAGGAGGAGATCTATCAGAAACGCCACATCGCCGTGGATATCCCGTCGGTCTATGGACGCTACCAGGAGCGCAAGTTCGATGCCCTGTCCCTGCTGTTCCGCCTGGAGGATATGGCCAATGTCCATCTGGAACGGCTGGTGGAGCGGATTCCGGAAGGGTTCATCACCCGTGCCGCCTTTTTCCGCATCGACAAGTATATTCAGTTCTATTTGCGGGCCCTCGATCTGGACGGCATCTCGTTGCGCCGCCTGGAGAGCCTGCGCAACGTGCTGACGCGTTTTCTGGAACTCAATCAGTTCTCCTTTCATCAATATCTGGACATCTTCCGCAACTTTTCGGATGGCATCAAGGAGATCATCCACGCCTACTATGCGATCCATCACCGCGAAAATCTGGCGGTGATCGTGCCAATGATTCCGGATCTGGCCATGGTGCCGCGTTACGCCGCGTTGAAGGATGGCGAGACGGCCACCACCCTGGAACGAATCACCGAATCGTTCATGCGTGATCTGATTGCCGAGACCTTCGGATTGCAGTCGTTCGACCGTTTCATCTCGCGGATCCTGCGCATTCTGTCGCGCCAGGAGGGAAAACTCCCGCCCGAGCTGATGAACAAGCTGATGACCTATGACCCGGCCAAACTCTTCTGCCCGATTCACGAACCCGATCCGAGGGTGCGCGATCTGATCCATCTGGGCAACAAGGGGTTCAATCTCACCGAGCTAGCCGCCATGGGACTTCCGGTGCCCGCAGGGGTGATCACCACCACCGAATTCTTCCGCTGTCGCGAGGTGGTACGCGCCTATTCGCTGGCCGGCGAGGATTTCATCCAGCGGCTGCGGGAGCGGGTACGGGATATCGAAGAGGAAACCGGTCTGGCCTTCGGCTGCGAGCGCAATCCCCTGCTTCTGTCGGTGCGCAGCGGAGCGCTGATCTCCATGCCGGGCATGATGCAAACGGTACACAACGTCGGCATCAACGAAGCGATAGTCCGGGGACTGGCCAACTGGTCCGGCAATCCCTTTTTTGCCTGGGATAATTATCGACGCTTCGTGCAGTCGTGGAGCATGACCTTCGATGTCAATCGCGGCGTCTTCACCGATCTGATGCGCCGCGCCAAACGGCGTCACGACGTGCGCAAGAAACGGGAGTTCACCCCGGAGCAGATGGCCGATCTGGCGCGCGAATACCATCTTGCAGCCCTCGAAATCGGCATCGACATCCCCCAGGATCCCTGGGAACAACTCATGGCGGCCATCAACCAGGTGATGGACTCCTGGAACCTCCCCAAGGCCCGGGAGTATCGCCGCATCATGAACATCGCCGATGACTGGGGCACGGCAGTGGTGTTGCAACGCATGGTCTATGGCAATCTGCACCGCCAGTCGGGTTCCGGGGTTTTTTTCACTGCCCATCCGCATCGCAAGCTTGATCGCGTGGTGCTCTGGGGGGATTATGCCACCGGAGATCAGGGCGAGGATATCGTGGGCGGACTGGTCTCCACGGATGCCATCTCGCTGGAGCAGTGCCGCTACGACCGTCGCGATCCGGAAACCTGCCTGGAGGTCCGTTTTCCACGCATCTACGAGGCCCTGCGCTGCACGGCGCGCCGACTGATCCTGGAAAAGGGGTGGAACCACCAGGAGATGGAGTTTACCTTCGACGGTCCGGAAGAAGAGAATCTCTTTTATCTGCAAACCCGTGATATGATCACCGCCAAGGGTCGCAATGCGTTGCGCGCGGTCTTCACCGACTCTCCGAATCTGGCCGCCAGTCTCCTCACCCAGGGGATCGGCGCCAGTGGTGGCGTGTTGTGCGGGGTGGCGGTGTTCAACATGGACCAGATTTCGCGCAAAAGACATGAAGATCCGGATGTGCCTTTGATCCTGATCCGCTATGATACCGTGCCAGAGGATATCCGCGAAATCTCCCGCGCCGACGGATTGCTGACCGCACGCGGCGGACAGACCTCCCACGCCGCGATCGTGGCCGCCCGACTGGAGAAGACCTGCGTGGTGGGTTGCGAACTTTTGACGGTTCGGGAAAGCTCCAGCCGTTGCGAAATCGACGGCGTGGTCATTCAATATGGGGATGCCATCAGCATCGATGGCAACCGTGGCCTGTTGTACAAGGGCTGGCATCCTGTGACCACCGTGGTCACGGGGGATGCAGGTTTGTTGTAAGTCACTCTTTATCAGGAGAATCAGTCATGAAATTGGGTATCAACGGCATGGGTCGCATCGGCAAGCTCTCCTTGTGGACCCATGTGGCGCGCAAGCGTTTTTCCGGAATCGTGGTCAATCTGGGTCGGGATGTGGGTCAGAGCCTTGCGGATCTGGCGCAAACGGTCGAGAAGGACAGCACCTACGGACGCTTGACCCAGTATCTGCACGGCGTGCGTGGCGAACGGGTGATCGAGAATCTCGACGAGGCCAAGGGCACCATGACCATCGACGGAATTCCCGTGCAATTTTTGCGACATGGACGCAATCCCAGGGAGATCGGCTGGCGCGATCATGACGTGCAACTGGTGGTGGATTGCACCGGCGTGTTCATCGATCCCACCGTCTCCGGCGATGCCCAGAACGGCTCGTTGCGCGGCCACCTGGATGCCGGCGCCCGCAAGGTGATCCTGTCGGCCCCCTTCAAGATCAAAAGCCAGGGGCTGACCATGCCCGGCGATGCCGTGACCACGGTGATGGGCATCAACGAGGAGGTGTACGATCCGGGCCATCACGCCTTGATCTCGGCAGCCTCCTGTACCACGACCTGCCTCTCCTTCATGATGAAACCGCTGATGGATCACTTTGGCGTGGATCGGATTCTTTCGGCTTCCATGGTGACGGTGCATGCCTCGACCAGCAGCCAGACGGTGCTCGACGCCGTGCCACTGGCCAACGCCAAGGATCTGCGCAAGAGCCGCAGCATCATGAACAACATCATCCTCACCACCACCGGTGCGGCCAAGGCGTTGCGTCTGGTGCTGCCGGAGATGAAGGATGTGGGTTTCATGGCCGAGTCGGTGCGCGTGCCCACCACCACCGGCTCGCTCACCATCCTCACCGTGAATCTCCAATCGGAGAGCCTGGACAATCCGATCAATCGCACCGACATCAACGGCATCTACAGCGAGGCGGCCTTGGGCGCCTATCAGGGTTATCTGGCCTACTCCGAAGAACAGAACGTCTCCTCGGACATGATCGGCTTCCCGAAGGCGGCCACGGTGATCGAAGCGCAGGAGACGCATACCCGCACGGCGGCCATCCGGTTGAACATCGACCGTGTACCGGGGCTTTCTCCCGAAATCCATGAGATCCTGAACACGCTTCCCAAACATGTTCTCAAGGCCCCGGTGACCCAGGTCGTGGTCTATGGCTGGTACGACAACGAGCTGGGCAGCTATGCCAACATGCTGGGCAATCTGACCGAGCATATCTCGGCCCGGATGGTGTGATGGCAACGCGCGCGGGGTTGCTCGATGACCCCGCGCACTTTTGGAAACTGCTTGATGATTCCATCCATGGAATCATCAAACGCGCGAAGTTCCATGTCAATTCGAACTTCGCTCCCCAATTGCCGCGCAATTTGGCGGGCCATCCATGACCCGCATCGGCTGTTCGGCCATGGCCGAACAGCCTCTTGGAAATTCAACGACGAGGGAGGGAAAGTCGATGGAAGCATCTCAAGGAGATGAGGAAACAGCGGTGCCGGGCGAGCTGTCACCGATCATGCGCAGCGATAGTTCGATACGCTATGACATCATCTGCGGCAAACGTCTGGAGGCGGTTCTGCCGCCAGCGGTGTTCAAGGATCCGGCGATTCAGGTGATGATCGAATTGATGGATCAGGGGATGTTTCATCCGTTGTGCGAGATTTTCGGCAACATCGGCCTGGACCGGTTCATCGACGCCCGCAAGGCAATGGAGTCGGCCAGCCGGGATATGCGACTGGCCGGAGGGCAGTTTGGCCCGTCGGTGCGCCGTGCCCTGATACAGACCGTTGACGCCATGAAGGAGCGCGAACCCAAGGCGCGAGCCGCCGAGCATCTGATCACCCAGACGGACGCCGTGGACCATTTGTCGCGGGAGATGCTCACTCTGGAGTCGCGCTGCGCGATGGCCGGAGAGTCGCGGCGGCGTCAGCACTCCTGTCGTCAGGAGTATTGGCGGCTTTGGGAGCTGGCATGGGCGGTACGGATCTTTTCGCCCGAAGAGCGGGTGATCGAATCGCTGGAGAAAATGTATGCCCGCTATCCCTGTCTGGAGCTGCGAGAGGGGGAGCGGCGCAAGTTGCAATTGCCGGGAGGGTTGCGAGATCCGCGACTTCAAGAGGAGGGTGCGGTGGAGTTGTGGTAAGGGGTGTTGACCTGGTGCGTCGCTATGTCAACACGCCCCAACTGGACGAATCTGTCTAATCCACGGGGTTGACCCTCACCTCTGAGAAGGCTGGCAGCCTTCTCGTGTCAACCCGGTTCTGGCAGATTTTTGGCGCCTGATCCATTTTTGTCCCGTAAAATGGGCAGTGTGCTTCACGATGGGGGAGGAGGGGGGCACGCCTCCCTGCGTGCAGACTTGACATCATGGTATATAAATTGCTTAAATTCTTGAGCTAAAAGGATCGTCAAGATCCACACCATTCATGATGGCCATTTTTTGCAATGGGATGGATTCACGGGCTGGGATGCTCTATTCTATGATGTGATAATTCACCTGCTCTTGATCGCAACTTGAAAGCAAAAAGGGATTGACGTGGATGGGACATAACCTCTACCTGTTGGCGCGCAATCTGGCTCTGTTTCTCGGTGGACTCTGTCTGGTCATCTTTCTCCAACCCTTGCTCAAATACATCGAATCCTCCAGCTGGCCTCAAGCCGAAGGCACCATCGTCTACTCCGGCATGCGTCAGGATGAGGCGGTGGTGTTCAATCTGCTGCCGATCTACCAGGTGGAGATCGTCTATCGCTTCAAATCCGGGGAAACCGAATATCTCGGCACACAACTCGATTCCGATCCCCAGGCCACGCTTTTTTTGTTTGAGCGCTTCGCCAAGGTCACCGTGGATCGCTATCCGGTCGGCAAGACCGTGCAGACCCACTACAACCCCAACAATCCTACCGAAGCCTTCATCGCCCGTTCGGTGATTCCGGGCATCGGCTTTTTCTGGGTGATCGGATCCCTGGTGATCTTTCTGGTGGCCGCGATCATCATGTGGAACAAGGCCCCTCTGGAAGATGCCCTGGAGAAGACCTTCAACAAGTCGTTGCGACCCAACGGACGGGATCGTCAGGAGATCTTCAAGGGGTGCTATCCCAAGGCGGTCTACAATCCGCCCCCCGCGCAACCAAGCCACGAAAACCGTCTCTGACCCCTGCATCAGCCGGGGACCTTGCGGTTCCCCGGACGCACCAACCAGGCTCAATCCAGCAGCGCACTCAATCCCGCCACCGTATCCACTGGCCGGTGACAGCTGCCATTGCGGCAGACCTGAACGCTCAACGCCTCCTCCCCCTTCTGACGACGCAGCACCAGTCCGGGAATGAACCGCCGACGGATTTCACGCAACAGCCGCGCTTCCCGATCCCCCCGCCCGGTGATCACGATGTCACAACGCGCCTGGTCGTGCCATTCCAAACCCCACAACATCTCGGTGACCATCGGCGCGCCATGCTGCCAACACCCCTCCAGGCCCGCCCAGATGAGACGGCTCTCCCGCGCCAACTCTCCCTCTGGATCCCGCGCCGCCAAACGGTGCAGCACGTTCATCGCCACCGAAAGCCCGGAGGGAATCACCCCGTCTTGCCATTCGATGCGCGGCGGAATGCCGGTTTCCGCATCGATTGGAGTCAATTGCAACGGCGCACCCGGCGCAGGCTGAAAACGATGCAACATCTCCAGGCCCAGGTGTTCGGCACGTCGCCACATCGCCTCGTCAAACCACGCCTCATAGGCATCGAGCAGCGCCTGGATCAAAAAGGCGTAGTCATCCAGAAACACCGCCGATGCGACCCCCGCACCGCGCCGGCTGTGGAACATCGGTTCCCGGTCGATGGCATGCAGGGCCAGTCGAGCAGCCTCCAGATAGGCAGGAATCTCCAGGGCCGCCCCGACCTTGGCCAGGGCAGAGACCGTCAGGGCATTCCAGGAGACGAGCACCTTGTCATCGCGGGCCGGCTCCGGTCGCATGGCCCGTTCGCGCGTCAAGGCGGCCCATTCGCTGGCAAGCCCATCGAGCGATTCCCACAATGCCTGCGGATCCCCGAGAAAATTCACCACCATGCGACCATCCACCTCGGCTTCCGGGATATCGGGGAGAAAGCGGTCGATGAATCCCGCTGCACGCCCCTCCCCCAGCACGGCAATCACCTCTTCCGGGGTCCAGGTGTAGTACAATCCCTCCTCGCCCGCGCTGTCGGCGTCCAGGGAGGAGATGAAAGCCCCATCGGGCAGGCGAAACCGGTTGAGCAGATCATCGAGAATCGCCCGCGCCACCCGCGCATGGCGTGTCTGGCCGGTCAACTGCCAGGCCTCCAGATAGAGACGCGCCAACAGGGCGTTGTCGTACAGCATGATTTCGAAATGCGGCACCCGCCACGCCCGATCCGTGGCATAGCGGTGAAAGGCTCCACCCAGCTGATCGCGAATCCCGCCCGCGGCCATGCGATCCAGGGTATCGAGGATCGGTTGCAACCAGACCGTGCCCTGTCCACGCGCACCCTGACGCAGGAAATGCGAAAGAATCGTCGGTTGCGGAAATTTCGGCTGTTCCCCGAATCCACCCCACTCCGGATCGAGCCGCTCGCTCCAGAACAGCAAGGCTGCCATGGCCGGATCGACGCCAGATTGCGCAGCTCCTCCCGGTTTGGGCAGCCCAGGCAGCCGTGAATGGAGCCATTCCCGCAACTCCCCCGCATCCTTGAGCAGCTTCTGACGACTTTCACGCCACTGGGTGGCGATCAGGGTGATCAGCTGCTTGAACGACGGACGACCCCAGCCCGGCTCCGGCGGAAAATAGGTTCCGCCGTGCAGAGGCAGCAGCTCCGGCGTGGTGAAAACATGCAATGGCCACCCCCCAGAGCCGGTCATGGTGGTGAGAATTTCCATAAAATGGGCATCCAGATCCGGTCGCTCCTCACGATCCACTTTGATGCACACATAATCGGCAGCCAGCAGGTTTGCCACCTCGGGATCGGTGAAGCTCTCCTTTTCCATCACATGGCACCAGTGGCAGGCCGCATATCCAATGGAGACCAGAATGATCTTCTGCTCCGCTCTGGCCTTCCGCAGCGCCTCCTCGCCCCACGGAAACCAGTCCACCGGATTGTGGGCATGCTGCAACAGATAGGGACTGGTTTCGTGAATCAATCGGTTCGGAGTGCTGGCCATGGGCATATTCCGCTCAAGATTGGAGGTTGAATGATTGGCTGAACCAGACCCGCGCCTTGGCACGCTCCTGCGTTCTCAAAAGACTTGACGCGATTAAGAAAAGATCGCATAATGGATGGTCCGTTCAATATAAATCAAGACAGAAGGATCCTCACCGTGAAAAGACCCTTTCAACCCAGCAAAATCCGCCGCAATCGTACCCATGGGTTCCGGGCGCGCATGGCCACACACGATGGTCGCGCGGTGCTGTCACGTCGTCGCGCCAAAGGGCGCCACAAACTGATCCCATAACCATCATGCCGGATTCGTCGGAGTTTGGCTTCCCAAAATCCGCCCGGCTGCTCGTTTCTGGAGAATTTCAGCGGGTCATGTCCCGCGGGCGACGGATCGCTACCCGGTTTTTTACTTTGCTGACCCTGCCTGTCCAGTCCGCACACATGCGGCTGGGCATCACGGTCAGCCGCAAGGTGGGCAATGCTGTGCAGCGCACGCGCGTCAAACGCTTGATTCGCGAACAGTTTCGTCTCCATCGTCCGCGCCTGGCGACCGGATTCGATTGCGTGATCATCGCCAAGCCCCAGGCCGGTCGCACGATCAACGCCGAGTTGCATACCGATCTTCACGATCTGTTCACGCGCCTGGAATGATCGTTTGAATCGCTTTTGATGCATCACCCGTAGGCCGGGTTTGGATCCACGACGCCATCGTGCGTGCGATACAAAAGAAATTCACGGGTGGGGGCCATGGGAAAATTCCCCATCCAACACGTTGATTGCCATGCGAAAACTTCTTCTTGGCCTCATCCGTCTCTATCAACTGTTGATCTCCCCCGTGCTGCCCGGCAGTTGCCGGTTCTATCCAAGTTGCTCCCAATACGCCGCTGAAGCCGTTTCCCGTTATGGCTCGCTCAAGGGAAGCTGGCTCACCCTGCGCCGTCTGGGCAAATGTCACCCGTTCCACCCTGGCGGAATCGATCCCGTCCCTTGACTCTAGGATATCCCCATGGATCGTCGGACCCTCCTGGCCATCACCTTGTCGTTTTTGCTCCTGATCGTCTTTCAGACCGTCTCGGATCTCTATCTGTCGCCACAACAAGCCACGGATCAACAGGTCCAGGCCACGGATCAGCAGGCCAAAGTCACGGATCAACAGGCCAAAGAGGCCAATCCGCAGCCAAAAGAGTCCAAGCCGATCGACAAAGCGATCCAGGAGCAGGCAGGCGTCGATGCCGCGAAACCCCCGCAAGCCCATGCCACAACCTTGCAGGAAGCCACCACGGATCCACGTGAGCAGCGTTTCGAATTCGACAACGGTGTCATCGCCGGGCAGATCTCCAATCTCGGCGCCACCTTGGCGCAAGCCAGATTCTTGAAAAATTTTGATCAATTGCCTCCTGAGGGCAAACCCATCGAATTCTTGAGCCCTTCCGGAAACCATCTTTTCTTCGAAGAGAGCGGCTTTCTCGGTGAGGTTGGGATTGATCTCCCCAACCGCAAAACCATCTGGACGCGTGTCGGAAGCGGCAAGGTCGGTCCCAGCACCCCCTTGACCCTGGTTTGGGAGAATGGCAAAGGTTTGAAGTTCGAGAAGACCTTCACCTTCCAAAGCAACGCCTACCTTATCACCACCGTGGATCGGGTGTTCAACACGTCGGACAAGCCGGTGGTATTGTTCCATTTCGCTCATTTCGCGCGTATCGAGCCCAAGCCCGCCGAGCATCAGGCCATGGCCCCGGTCGATTACGAAGGCCCGATGGGTTATCTGGATGGTACGCGTGTGCAGCATGTGTACGCGGATTTGAAGAAGCAGGATCAGCGCGTCAATGCCCAGGAAGGGTGGGTAGGTTTCAACGATAAATATTTCCTGGCCGCCATCGTGCCCGAAGCCAACAGCGGAACGAAAAAGTACTATTTCGACTTTGACGAACCAACCCATCGGGTTGGACTTGTGGCTGGCAAGCAGGAGTTGCAGCCAGGCGGAAAGCTGGAAAAGTCCACCCGTTTGTTTGTCGGTCCCAAGGAGATCCGCAATCTGGAGGCTCTTGGTCTGACCCTGGAGCGCTCTCTGGACTACGGCTGGTTTCATTTCCTGGCGGTGCCGCTCGTCAAAATCTTGTTATTCTTCAACGATTTCCTCCACAACTACGGTGTGGCGATCATTCTGTTGACGGTCATCATCAAAATCCTGTTTTTCCCGCTGGCCACCAAGAGCTACCGTTCCATGAACGCCATGAAGAAGCTGGCGCCCAAAATGGAGGAGATCAAGAAGCTCTACGCCCACGACAAGGCGATGATGCAGCAGGAGACCATGCGTATGTACCAAGAGAACAAGGTCAATCCGCTAGGCGGATGTCTGCCGATCGTGGTACAGATTCCGGTCTTTTTTGCCTTGTACAAAGTGTTGTTCTTGTCTGTCGAGATGCGCCAGGCGCCCTTGTTTTTGTGGATTCATGATTTGTCGGTGATGGATCCCTATTATGTATTGCCAGTACTGATGGGCATCTCCATGTTCATTCAAACCAAAATGAATCCGGCTCCGGCAGATCCGGTCCAGGCCAAGGTGATGCTCTTTTTGCCTGTGGTTTTCACCTTCATGTTTCTGAGTTTTCCGGCTGGATTGGTGCTTTACTGGCTGGTCAACAATGTACTTTCCATTAGCCAACAGGGCTACATCATGAAGATGGAGAAGTAATCAACCTGCGATGCGTCTAAAGCTGGGGTCGGGGACCGCAACTATTGCAGCGGTTCGGGGACCGCAAGGTCCGACTATTGCACGAGTCCGGGGACCGCAAGGTTCCCGGCAGAGGTTTGGAGACG
>JADFZD010000230.1 GCA_015232705.1 Magnetococcales bacterium
CGCCTTGATGATGATGCGACCCGCCTCGACTTCATCCACGATCCCTGAACGCTTGGCAACGATCGCCACACCCGAATCGCGGGCCACCACCCCTTCCATGCCCGTGCCCACCAGGGGAGCATCAGTCTTGATCAAGGGAACGGCCTGACGCTGCATGTTCGAACCCATCAATGCACGGTTGGCGTCGTCGTTCTCCAGGAACGGAATCAAGGCCGCAGCGACCGAGACAATCTGCTTGGGCGAAACGTCCATGTACTCGATGCGACTGGGCTCGCCCACCGTGAATTCGAGTTTATGACGGCACTGGATCAACTCGCCGGTCAGACGACCCTGACGATCCAATGCGGCATTCGCTTGCGCAATGACGAAATTCTCCTCTTCAATGGCGGAGAGATAATCGACCTCATCCGTTACCTGTCCACTCTCCACGCGCCGATAGGGGCTCTCGATAAAACCAAACTCGTTGATGCGCGCATAGGTCGAAAGACTGTTGATCAAACCGATGTTCGGTCCTTCCGGAGTTTCGATTGGGCAGATACGTCCATAATGGGTCGGATGGACGTCGCGCACCTCAAATCCGGCACGCTCTCGGGTCATACCGCCCGGTCCCAAGGCGGAAAGACGCCGCTTGTGGGTAATCTCAGACAGCGGGTTGGTCTGATCCATGAACTGAGAAAGTTGGCTCGATCCGAAGAATTCACGAATCACCGCCGAAAAAGGCTTGGAGTTGAGGATATCGTGCGGCATCAGGGAGTCGGAGTCCGCCGCCGACATGCGCTCACGGATGGCGCGCTCCATGCGCACCAGACCAATCCGGACCTGATTCTCCAGCAACTCACCGACAGAACGCACGCGTCGATTGCCCAAATGGTCGATATCGTCCACCTTGCCGTGACCATCCTTGAGCTTCAGGAGGATCGACAGCACGCCGATGATATCCTCCTTGCGCAGCACCCGCACATCCAGATCGCACTCCAGCTCAAGCCGCTTGTTCATCTTCATCCGACCCACAGCGGAGAGATCATACCGCTCTGGATTGAAGAAGAGGTTGTTGAACAGATTGGTGGCGGCATCCAGAGTCGGAGGTTCACCCGGACGCATCATCCGGTAAATGTCGATCAGGGAGTCGTCCGTGGTTTGATTCTTATCCAACGCCATGGTGTTGCGGAGATAAGGACCCACGGTTGTGTAATCGATGAACAGGATCTCGATCTCCTGGATCCCCGCATCTTCGAAACGCAACAACAGATCTTCCGTCACCTCGGCTCCCGCCTCGGCGATCAGATCCCCTTCCGTCGTGTGCATGTCGTGCGAGAGGAAACGTCCGATCAGATCCTCGGCTGGAACCGGTAACCACTCCAATCCGAGTTGCTGAATCTTCTTGACAGCCCGCGCGGTAATCTTCCGCTTGGCACTCACCAACTCTTCGCCACTCTCCGGGTCAACGATGGCATAGTTGAAGCGACTACCCATCAGACGCTCGAAGTCGAGCTTCTTCTCCCAGACCACGCCCTGTTTGCGATAGCGCTCCGAATCATGGAAGCGGTTGAGGATCTCCTCGCCCGACATTCCCATGGCACGCAACAATGTCGTTACCGGCAGCTTGCGGCGCCGGTCGATACGTGCGTAGACGATATCCTTGGGATCAAATTCAAAATCAAGCCAGGAGCCACGATAGGGAATCACCCGCGCCGAAAAGAGCAGCTTGCCACTGGAGTGGGATTTGCCCTTGTCGTGGTCAAAGAAGACACCCGGCGAACGGTGCATCTGCGAGACGATCACACGCTCAGTACCGTTGACGATGAAGGTGCCGGTGGCAGTCATCAGGGGCATCTCGCCCAAATAGACCTCTTGCTCCTTGATCTCACGGACCGAACGGGTTCCTGCGTCTTCGTTCTCCTCCCAGATCACCAAGCGGAACGAAACCTTGAGCGGAGCGGAAAAGGTCATGCCCCGTTGCAGACACTCGTCCACCTCATACTTCGGTTCGCCAATCTGGTAGCGAACATATTCGAGGCTGATGGTGTTGGAATAGTCTTGTATGGGGAAGACCGACAGGAAGACCCCGTGCAATCCCATATCACGACGCAGATCCGGTTCGACCTCTTCCTGAAGGAAGCGTTGAAAGGATTGGGTCTGGATGGCGATCAGGTTGGGAATGTCGATGATGGTCGGGATGCGGCCGAAGTTCTTGCGCAGCCTTTTCTTTTCGGTGAACGACAGTGCCATCGGAACTCCTGGAACGACCTGATTGGAAACAAAAACATGGGCCATGCGCGCAACTGGGACCGGATGCTCCCTGCCCTTTCAAGCCGCATGCTGACCCGGCGATCATGCACGGTATTTCGCCACACGCTTGCCCTTGACTCACCTTGAATTGCTCAAAGGTTCGTGAGGGTCACTACCGCCTATCCAGGCGTGATACATGCAACGCGAAGGTCATACGGTCCCCCACCGACATAATATTGCGGCAGTTCAAACTTGACCGGACTCCCACTCGACCCGCTGACCTCAGTCATGCATGCGCTCGGCTGGGTTAAACCGTATTATTAGCATGACTTACGTTAATAAATTCATGAACACCACAAATGCCAAGTCCCGCCGCGCGATCCGAACACCTCTTTTCGTGGATCGCGGGCGGGAACAGGACACAATGTGTAGAATTACTTGATCTCGACCTTGGCGCCGGACTCTTCCAGCTCTTTCTTGAATTTCTCGGCATCGGCCTTGGAAACACCCTCTTTGACCGGCTTCGGCGCTGCCT
>JADFZD010000231.1 GCA_015232705.1 Magnetococcales bacterium
TCACCCCCACGCTCTTGACCGGCAAAAACACCGCAAAGGCCTGGGAAATCTTATCGTAATGGCCGGCGTTGTACAGCTCTTCCAGGTAGATCGCATCCGCACGACGCAACAGATCGGCATAGGATTTCTTGACCTCACCCAGGATACGTACCCCGAGTCCGGGACCAGGGAACGGATGACGCAAAATCATCCGGGCCGGCAAACCCAGTTCCAGTCCCACGGAGCGCACTTCGTCCTTGAAGAGTTCACGCAGCGGTTCAAGCAGTTTCAATCCCATCCGCTCCGGCAGACCGCCCACATTGTGGTGGGATTTGATGTTGGTGGCAGCTTTGGTATTGGCTCCGGCGGATTCGATCACATCCGGGTAGATGGTCCCCTGGGCCAACCAGCGCACCCCGTATATCTTCTTGGCCTCCTCCTCAAAGACCTCAATAAAAGTGTGGCCAATTATCTTGCGCTTCTGCTCCGGGTCGGTCACCCCGCGCAACCGGGAGAGAAACCGCTCCTCCGCCGCCACCCGCAACACCTTGACCCCCAAATGCTGGGCAAAGGTGGCCATCACCTCCTCCCCCTCGTTCAGACGCAACAGGCCGTTATCCACAAACACACAGGTCAATTGATCCCCAAGCGCACGATGCAGCAACACCGCCGTCACCGCCGAATCGACCCCGCCAGAGAGCCCCAGGATCACCCGCTCGTCGCCTACCCGCTCGCGGGCGCGAGCGATTTCGTGCTCGATGACATTGCCAGCGGTCCACAACCCCGTACAGCCGCAGATGTCACGCACAAAACCGCGAATGAAGGTGGCTCCATCCTCGGTATGATTCACCTCCGGGTGGAACTGCACCCCCAAAATCGCCAGATCCACATGTTCCATGGCC
This sequence comes from Magnetococcales bacterium, assembly GCA_015232705.1. Taxonomy (GTDB): domain Bacteria; phylum Pseudomonadota; class Magnetococcia; order Magnetococcales; family Magnetaquicoccaceae; genus Magnetaquiglobus. The sequence continues at coordinate 882 of JADFZD010000231.1, forward strand.
GCCAGAATGCCGTTGTCGCTCATGGCCAGGGGCTCAAAGCCAAACGGCACCCGCGTCACATGATCCCCGTGGCTCATCCACACCCGCCCCTCACCACGAGCCAGAAAGCCCCCAGAAAACTCCCGTCCCTTGTTGGTGGTACGCAGCAGGGCATGCCCATACTCACGCGTTGCCGAAGGGGCTACCTCTCCGCCGAAATGACGGGCCAGCAGATGCATGCCGTAGCAGATCCCCAGGATCGGCACCTGCTGAGCCAACGCAGCCTCGTTCATCCCTGGCGCGCCGGAGTCATACACCGAGTGGTGGCCTCCCGAGAGAATGATTCCCTTGGGGGCGAAGCCGCGGATCTCCTCGGCCTCCATGCTCCACGGGTGGATCTCGCAGTAGGCACCGGATTCCCGCACCCGACGGGCGATCAACTGGGTGTACTGCGAGCCATAGTCCAGGACCAGGATCTTCTGAGCGTGCAACAGGTCATCCATCAAACTAACCCCGATTGATAGTTGGGCGCTTCTTTGGTAATGGTCACGTCGTGGACGTGAGACTCCTTGAGTCCGGCGCTGGTGATCTGGACAAAGACCGGCTTGGTGCGCATGGCGGGAATATCCTCGCAGCCGACATAACCCATGGCCGCACGCAAACCGCCGACCATCTGGTGTATCAGGAGCGAAAGCGGACCCTTATAAGGAACCCGCCCTTCGATCCCCTCGGGGACCAGCTTGCGGGTTTCGACCCCGGATTGAAAATAGCGGTCCTTGGATCCCTTGGCCATGGCTCCGAGGGAGCCCATGCCGCGATAGGTCTTGTAGCTGCGCCCCTGATAGAGAAACACCTCCCCTGGGGACTCGTCGGCGCCCGCAAACATCGAGCCCATCATCACACAGGAGGCGCCGGCAGCGATTGCCTTGCCGATCTCACCGGAATATTTGATACCACCGTCCGCGATGATCGGCACGTCGCTCTTGTCGGCCTCCTCGGAACAGTCGGAGATCGCGGTGATCTGCGGGATCCCCACCCCGGCAACGATACGCGTGGTGCAGATCGACCCAGGTCCGATCCCCACCTTCACTGCGTCGGCTCCGGCATCGATCAGGGCGCGGGTCGCCTCGGCGGTCGCCACGTTGCCAGCGATCACCTCCACCTTTGGATAGCGGCCCTTGATCCAGGTGATGATCTCCAATACCCCCTTGGAGTGGCCATGCGCGGTATCGACCACCACCACATCGACATCCGCTTCGACCAGCGCCTCGACCCGGCGACGGCCATCGCGTCCCGTGCCCACCGCCGCGCCGACACGCAAGCGACCGGTTTCATCCTTGCAGGCATTGGGATTGGTCTGGGATTTCTCGATATCCTTGACCGTGATCAGTCCCACGCAGCGAAAGGCGTCATCGACCACCAACAACTTTTCGATACGATGTTGATGCAACAACCGCTTGGCCTCGCTCATCGCCACGCCCTGTTGGACGGTCACCAGTTTGGATTTCGGGGTCATCAACCCCTTGACCGGTTGGGTGAGATCCGTGGCAAAACGCACGTCGCGGTTGGTGAGAATGCCGTGCAATTGTCCATCGGAGGCGGTCACCGGAATGCCGGAGATGTTCTTTTCGCGCATCAGATCGATGGCGGTTTGCAGGGTGGCATCCGGGGTGACGGTCCAGGGATCGAGCACCAGACCGGTGACGAAACGTTTGACGATGCGAACCTCGGTGGCCTGCTCCTTGATGGTGAGGTTTTTGTGGATGATGCCAATCCCACCCTCTTGCGCCATGGCGATGGCGGCACGCGCCTCGGTGACCGTATCCATGGCCGCGCTGACCAACGGAATGTTCAGGGCCAGATTGCGTGTAAGCCGGGTTTTGGTATCGATGTCCTTTG
>JADFZD010000232.1 GCA_015232705.1 Magnetococcales bacterium
ACATTACACGCTGGGTGTGGTTTAAGAAGAAGAACAGCATGGGAAGGGATGCGTCTGGCAAGCACCTTTTGGAGGCGTTACCAGACGCAACGGGTGTTGGACCTCAATTGGCTGGGGTCCCGATGTTGACGGCGGGCACGCGGAAGGTGGCGGCGAGCAGCGCATTGGAGGCGTTGACTGTGGAGGAGCCGTTGGCATCCAGGGTGGTGCCTGCCAGGGCGTTGCGGAAGACGTTGGCCAGTTCGCCACCCTGATCACCCGTCAGGCCCGAGAGCTTGAAGGCCACGGTCAGTTGTCCGGAAGCGGTTGCTTTGGTGTTGGCGGCATCGAGTTCGATGGCGCCATCCCCGTACTTGTAGCTCACCATCAGCTCTTTTTGTGCGGCGGCGCTCAGGGCCGTGGTGCCGGTGCCCTGATAGTTGCTCAAGACGGCCTGGATGTAGGGATTGATGAACTGCTGAAAGGCCTTGGTGGCTTCACCTTTGGCCATGGTGGTCTTGCCCACGGCGATGGCCGAGACGATCAGGCCGATGATTACCAGGACGATGGCCATTTCCACGAGGGAAAAGCCCTCTTCCCGGCGCTTGAGGAGCTTGGCGCGAATGGTATTCATGGTCGATTGATTCTCATTCTAGGGTGGTTGGCATGTTTCGTGGCCATAACAGGCGCTCGATTAATCAATGTTAGGGTATTGAATTATATTGTCAATGGAAAAAAATGGTCGCTCCGCGAGCGCATTCGTGAGATCTATGGAAACGGGATTTTCTCGAATGGCCATCGGGTTGACGGGAGCAGGCCGGGACGGTTATCCTGGCCGGTATCTTGATGCCATGGATTGCAATTTGGTTGATTTCCGGTGATGATGCGGGTGTCGGGACTCCTTGGCACTTTCCATCATGCTCAAGCCAGGCTTGGAGGGGCGGATGATGACCCTGTTTGATCGGCTGCGGGCGTTTTCGAGACGCTTTCCCATGTTCATGTCCGTCGGAATCATGGTGGCCATGCCTTCTGCCGGCTATTTCATGAACTCGGCCAGCCATGCCTATCGGTCAGCCTCGGAGCGGATCGAGACCTCCCGCAACCGCTCCGTCGAACTGGAGACCGCCAAGTCGCGTGCTGCAGAGTACCGGAAATCCCTCGATGAACTCAAGCAGTTTGCGGCTTCGGTCACCGAGAACCGGTTGGATGAACGTCAGGGATGGACCCGCTATGCAGTCGAGATCAAGGAGCGCCTGGTTTCGGAAGCGGAGTTGCATACTCTGTTGAATCACCTGACCTCCTCTTCGCGCTACCATTTCAAACCAGGCAAACTGGAGATCACCTCACTCACGGCCCGTGAGGGGTTGCCGCCACGACTGCTGGCGCGCCTGCGCGGCGTGGAGAAGGGGGCGGAACCCGCGCCGGTTCCGGGCGAGAAGGTATTGATCTCCCTGACCGGTCACTATCTGGTCTCTCCTCCGGGTTGATGGGATGGGAGCGTGCGCAATGGCCAACCGCGTGAGTGGACGATGAACATCTCCGAGTCAGACGCATGGATCGTGGATTTGGATGGATTGACCCATCGATTGACGTATGGGCGTGCTGAACCGCTCCCCGATCTGTCGCTGATCCAGGGCGACACATGGATCGTGAGCGATTTTGGCGGGGCCATGGCCCGGTTCATGACTGTCGAGGCCCCTTTGGCGTATGCCGAACTGGTGGCGACTCGTCGGCTTCAGGAGAGCGGCGAGGCCCAGGAACATGCCCGTCTGTTGACCCACTGGAAACGGGCGCGCGGAAAAACCTCGACCGAACTCTATTTCACCCTGGTCGAGGGGGAGCGTCTGCGTCTCCACGAGGATCGCGCCCATGACGATCCGAACCACCAGCTGCTTTTTTCCGTGCATCTCCTGCCATACCAGCTGTTGCGTCAACAGCCCAAGGATCGGACCGTGGCGGTGCTCTTCGAACATGACCGTCATGTGGACATTCTGTTGGGGCGCGCCGGTCAGGTGCTGGCTGCCAGTCGCATCTCCAGCTATGGCAGTGGTCGCGCGGCCAAGGAGAATCAGGCCGAATCCGTTGCCCAGGAGTTGCGTGCCCTGCTGATCGGTGCCCAGACCAGGTTGAACCGCATCGTTCATTTCGGCTGGCTCCTCGGAGAGGGGACGGACGAGAACGAACGCGCCGCAGAACAACAACACCTGCAATCGGCCTTATGGTGCGAGGAGGTGGGACGGATTCTGCAAGTACCTTGCGATATCCTGCCGGCCCAGATCCTCAAACGCTCCGATGAGGGCTTTGTCGTGAGCGCCATTCCATCGCTCATGTCCTCCCTCAAGCTCTCGGACACCTCTTCATCCCCCGTCGATCGCCTGCAGTATCAGGCTCAACGGCTCCTGCCGAACCTGCTGCCGTTCGCCTTTGGCCTGACCGTTCTGCTCGTTCTGATCGGCGTCTGGTTGAATACCAAGGCTGCGCTTCTGGATTCCGAGGCCCGCCGGATCGATCGGGAGTTGACTGTCGCAACCACAAAACCTGAACCACCGGATCCGGCTCTCGGCAAGATGGTTACCTTTGTCGATACACTGGCGCGTCTGCGTGAAACCCCCTCCTGGCAGGAGATGCTCAAGGAGTTGCATGACGCCTTGGGTGGACGAAAAATCCTTTTTGATCAGGTGATGATCGAACAGGAGGATCCGGCAAAAGTCCAGATGACGCTCAAAGGCCGCATCGCGGCGTTGTTCCCCGTGGCCAGCGGCGA
>JADFZD010000233.1 GCA_015232705.1 Magnetococcales bacterium
TCACATACTACCGAGTGTATGCAGCCCTGATCGGGTCGTCGCGCCTTGTCTGAAGGCTCGCTGCCTTCATATGTCAACACGCCCTAACGCGCAAAGAATTTTCATTGTATAAAAATTCTTCTTTTGTCAAATCGCGCCTTGAAGGCAAAACAACAAACCAAAGCAGAAAAGAAAAAGTCACCAGAGCTTTGCCCTCGGATCCCACCAGGGGGATAATCCCCCCGGATCGCAGCCTCTTTCTTCACTCAAAACATCTCACGCGTGTACCCCCGACCCGCCTCCCAGGGTGACACCCCACTGCCGGCAAATACCGCACCCGCCAAAAAACCGTGCGGCAACATCGCCCCGCGCGTCGCACGCCTCCCGCGCCAAAGCGTCAGATCGGCAAACAACTTCTGCTTCTTGCCCGTATCCAACGTCACCCCATCCTCAGGCCGGAAGGTGACCGCATCCATCAACACCTCGTCCGAAAGCAGATATTGAATCCGTACCCCCTGCCCGCGCGACAACAGTGGAAACTCCTCAAGATCGCATACCAACATCTTGCGCCCCCGAGTGATCGAGGCCACCAGAGATCCCTTGACCGGATGAAGATGGATCAAGGCGTCATCGGGCTTCAATACCAACCACTGTTTGCCATCGCGCCGACTGGCCACCAGATCCGCCCCAGGCACCCGAAACCCCTGGGCACGTCGCGTCACCACAAAATACTCACGCTCCGGATCCACAGCCATCATCCATACCACACCGTCACCCCCCTCGATGTTGAACAGCACGGTCAACGGATCCCCAAAACCCTTGCCCGCAGGCAGACGGTCGGCCAGAATCGAATAGGCCTTGCCAGAAGCGGTGATGAAGGTGATCTGATCGTTGGCATGCGCATGAATCGCGGCAAACAGAGTATCCTCCCCCTTGAAACGCAATTTGTCCGCCACAATCTCCTCATGCCCACGCACCGTGCGTACCCAACCCAACCGCGACAAAATCACCGTCACCGCCTCGCGCGGTGCCAGATCCTCAGGCTTGAGCACCACTTCAGGGGGCGGCGCACCCGCCAATTGCGTGCGGCGTGGATCGGAAAACTCCAGACGGGTGCGCAACAACTCCTTCTCGATCTCCCCCCACATCAACCGGTCTTCGGCAAGCATGGCCGTCAACTCACTGGCTCGCGCCTCCTTCTCGGCCATCTCCTTGCGAATCTCCATCTCTTCAAGACGCCGCAACGCCCGCAAACGAAGATTCAATACCGCCTCGGCCTGCTCCCGATCAAGCATCAACCGGCTCATCAAAACTGGAGCCGGATCATCGTTCTCCTTAATGATCGCGATCACCTCATCGATGTTCAGATGCACGATCAGATAGGCAGACAAAAGGTGCAACCGCTCGCCGATACGCGCCAACTCGTAACGGGCGCGTCGTCCGAGAACCGTAAATCGATGGTTGAGCCACGCCTTGAGCAGCCCCACCAGATCGAGCACTCGCGGACGCCCCTGGTCGATGACGTTGAAATTGATGGTGACACGCGTCTCCAGGTCGGTGTTTTTGTAAAGATAGGCGAGCACCATTTCCGGATCGATCCGGTTGGAGCGCGGTTCAAGGACAATGCGCACCTTTTCGTCCGACTCGTCGCGCACATCTTCCAAAAACATGCACTTGTGATCGACGATCAACTCGGCGATCCGCTCGATGAGCTGAGATTTCTTGATCTGGTAGGGAATCTCGGTGACCACCAGACGCCACATGCCGCGCGGCAACTCCTCCTTGAGAATGCGCGCCCGCAGTCGCAACGAACCTCGTCCGCTCTCATAAACCGCCAACCGCTCGGCGGGATCGGCGATCAATACCCCACCCGTGGGGAAATCCGGCCCCGGCAGGATGGGCAACAGATCCGAGACGCGACTTTCGGGCTCCTGAATGAGCTGCAGACAGGCGTCGATGATCTCACCAACGTTGTGGGGCGGAATGGAGGTGGACATGCCCACCGCAATGCCGGTCGAACCATTGGCCAAAAGATTGGGAAATCGGGCCGGCAGAACGGTGGGCTCTTCCAGGGAGCCGTCATAGGTGGCGGTAAAATCCACCACGTCGAGGTTGAGATCTTCGAGCATGGCGCGCGCCGCCAGGGTCAGACGCGCCTCGGTGTAGCGCATGGCCGCCGCGCCATCGCCATCGATGTTGCCAAAGTTCCCCTGGCCATCCACCAGCGGATAGCGAACTGCGAACTCCTGTGCCAGACGCACCATAGCGTCATAGGCCGCCTGATCACCATGGGGATGGAACTTGCCGATCACATCACCCACCACACGCGCGGACTTTTTGAAGGCCGAACCCGGATCGAGATTCAAGGCGCGCATGGCAAACAAGATGCGCCTGTGAACCGGTTTCAACCCGTCGCGAACATCTGGCAGCGAACGGCTGATGATGGTCGAGAGGGCATAGGCCAGATAGCGGCTCTCGAGTTCCTGACGCAGTGGCGCGTCAACGATGATGCCGGATTCAGGATTCAACCATCCCCTCCATCGGATTCGTATCCACCCTCATCCGCACCTGCACGACCCGCCGGTTTGGAAGCACGTCCACCCCCCTTGCCGCCACCCCCCTTGGGAGTCGCCGCACCGAAGGCCATGGCCCCCGCTTCACCCCCCCCCCGTTTCGGCGACAAGCCGAAATGGGCACGCAACCGGTCTTCCAGGGAATAGAGCATCTCGCGATTGTCGCGCAGATACTGCTTGAC
>JADFZD010000234.1 GCA_015232705.1 Magnetococcales bacterium
AATCGATTCTCCGCCTCATCCCAAATCACCGACTGGGGACCGTCGAGCACGCCCGCGGAGACCTCCTCGCCGCGATGGGCCGGCAGACAGTGCATGAACAGCGCATCGGCCTTGGCCTGACGCATCAACGTCTCATCCACACAATAGTCGGCAAAAGCGCGCAGACGACGTTGCCGTTCCGTCTCTTGCCCCATGGAGGTCCAGGTATCGGTGCAGACCAGATCGGCCTTGGCCACCGCTTCGGGGGGAGCACGCACCACGGTGATCGAACCGCCGGAGACAGCGGCCTCGCGTTGCGAAACAGCCAGAAGATTGGCCTCGGGTTCGTAGTTGGTCGGACAGGCCAACACCAAGTCAAAACCGATTTTGGCTGCGGCCTGAATCCAGGAGTTGGCCATATTGTTGCCATCGCCGATCCAGGCCACCTTGCGTCCGGCGATGGGTCCGCGATGCTCTTCGTAGGTAAAGAGATCGGCCAGCACCTGACAGGGGTGGAAATCGTCGGAAAGGCCGTTGATCACCGGTACGGTGGCATATTCGGCCATGGTTTCGACCTTTTTATGGGCAAAGGTGCGCACCATGATGATGTCCACGAAACGCGACAGCACACGCGCGGAGTCGGAGACCTCCTCGCCGCGACCAAGCTGAATGTCCTGGCTGGAGAGGAACAGAGCCTGTCCGCCGAGCTGGAACATGCCGGTTTCAAACGACACGCGGGTACGGGTCGAAGGCTTTTCGAAGATCATGCCCAGGGTACGCCCCTGGAGCGTGGCCACGTCCCTTCCGGCAACGCGGTTGCGCTTGAGTTGGGTGGTTCGCTGGAACAGATGACGGATCTCCTGGGCGGTGAGATCGTCGAAGGTCAGAAGGTCCCGTTTGGTGATCGTGCGCGCATTCATGGGGGTGGCCGTCAAAAAAGGTCGCAAAGCACGCTGTCGAGGATGGCCACACCCTGATCGATCTCGTCGTGGGTGATGGTCAACGGAGGCAGCATGCGCAAGGTGGTGCCCATCTGGCAGCTTAACAGCAGACCGCGATTCAGGCACATGGCGGCGACCTCCTCGGTGCCGCCCTTGAGTTCCACGGCGGCCATCAGGCCGCGACCACGGGTGGCGTGGATCATGGCGTGATTGGCCTTGAGGCCATCGAGTTTATCGCGCAGGTATTGTCCCAGGTCGAGCACGCCGGAGAGTACGCCATCATCGAGCAGCACCTCCAGGGTGGCAAGCGCGGCAGCGCAGGCCAGGGGATTGCCGCCAAAGGTCGAGGCATGGGTGCCGGGGGAGAAGGAGGCGGCAACGCGGCTGGTGGCCAGGCAGGCGCCCATGGGCACGCCGGAGGCCAGACCTTTGGCGACGGTCATGATGTCCGGGGTGACGGAACTCCACTGATGGCACCAGAATTTACCGGTTCGTCCCATGCCGGTCTGCACCTCATCGAGCAGCAGCAGCAGGCCATGCCGGTCGGCGATGGCGCGCAGGGTCTCCAGATAGCCCTCATCCGGGAGGCGCACGCCGGATTCGCCCTGGATCGGTTCGACCAGGATGCCGGCGGTATAAGGACTGATGGCCTTTTCCACGGCGGAGGGGTCGTTGAAGGCGACATAGCGGAAGCCAGGCACGAGGGGTTCGAAGCCGCGTTGAACCTTCTCCTGGGCGGTGGCCGAGAGGGTGGCCATGGTGCGGCCATGGAAGCCGTGCACGGCGGTGATGATCTCGAAGCGGCCTGGATGGCCATGATCGCGCATGAACTTGCGGGTCAGTTTGATGGCCGCCTCATTGGCCTCGGCGCCGCTGTTGCAAAAAAAGGCCTGATCGGCGAAACAGGTATCGGTGAGCCGTCGGGCGAGTTTTTCCTGCAGGGGAATACGGTACAGGTTGGAGGTATGGATCAGTTGTCCGGCCTGTTCGCGGATGGCGGCGGTGACTTTGGGCGGGCAGTGGCCAAGGTTGTTGACCCCGATGCCAGCCAAAAAATCGAGATATTCCCGGCCTTCTTCGTCCCAGAGGCGGACACCTTCGCCCCGAACGAAGGCCACAGGATTCCGCCCATAGGTGGACATGATGCATTGAATGTCGTTCATGCTGACTCTCCATACTGATTTGAAACGTTTTTTATAGCCCTTTACCAGTCAGGTTGCAACGGTTTATGCAGAAAAAGCGGCAGGCGTGGTTTTTAACTGGTTTTGAGAAGGAGAGGGATGGCGTGGGGTTGTTCGTCGGTGGGTGAGGAGGGAAGACCGAAGACGTGAAACGGTTGGCGTTCAGGGGCCGGTGATCACTGGGGGAAGCCGAGAGCAGACGTTGGAGAGCGGAACAGCCAAAAAAACGGCCAACGATTCAGATCCCCATGGATGGCAGTGGGCCGGGGATCGGCTTGATTCCCGGCGGAGGTACGGAAGGCTTGGGGCGTGTTGACATAGTGCGTCAGCGGCCTTGATACGGGGTTGCGATGCCTTTCGCAGCTCACTTACTTGCTTCGCTGTTTTGGCAAAAGAGGCGGCGCGCGCTTGCGCCTTTTTGCGCGCAGCGAAAAAGGCTTGTCGTGAAAAGCGCGCGAAATGAAAAATCATAAAAAAGTCCCAAGGGCTTTGCCTTTGGATTCCACCAGGGGCCATTGACCCCCGGATCCCATGAATCCATCAGGGGTTCTGAACAACCAAAAAAAAACGGATCACCAGGCATGCCCCGATGATCCGTTTTATTGTATTTCCCGCTGCGCCGAAAATCAGAT
>JADFZD010000235.1 GCA_015232705.1 Magnetococcales bacterium
TAGTGGTTGCTATCCGCCATGATGGCGTGAACCTGATCCCAAATCTCCCGGTCGATGATCGGCTCGTGTTCGCCTGCGTACACCTCGCCTTTGTGCGCGATCTCGCCGATGAAGTATTGGTTCTTGAGCAACCGGTAGACGGACGGCCTGTCCATCCGGTTGCCGTTCTTGCTGGCCACACCCTTTGCGGCCAGCTCCTTGACGATCTGGGTGGCGGACCGGCTTTCCACGAACCGTTGGAAGATCCATCGCACCGTTTCCGCCTCGGCGGCGTTGATCACCAGCTTGCGATCCTTCACGTCGTAACCCAGAGGCGGATGGCCACCCATCCACATGCCTTTACGTTTTGACGCCGCGAATTTGTCCCGGATGCGCTCGGCTGAGAGTTCTCTTTCAAATTGCGAAAACGACAAAAGGATGTTCAGTGTCAGCCGACCCATAGAAGTGGTAGTGTTGAAGGACTGGGTGACGCTGACGAAGGTGACGCCATGCCGTTCGAAGACCTCCACCAATTTTCCGAAGTCCATCAGGGAGCGGGTGAGGCGGTCGATTTTATACACAACCACCACGTTCACGCGCCCGGCCTCGATGTCGGACATCAAGCGTTTCAGGGCAGGCCGTTCCATGTTTCCGCCGGAAAAGCCGCCATCGTCGTAGCGGTCCAGCACCAGGAACCATCCTTCGGACTTCTGGCTGACGATGTAGGCCTCGCACGACTCGCGCTGGGCGTCGAGGGAGTTGAATTCCATGTCCAGACCATCTTCCGTGGACTTGCGCGTATAGATCGCGCAGCGTACTTTAGGCGTTGTCGGTTTCTTGATGGTCATTTTTTCACCTCTTGTTTTTTCATTCCAAAAAACACAAGCCCGTTCCACTTCGTCCCGGTGATGAAGTTCGCAATTGCCGACAGGCTATTGAATTTCCTGCCTTGGTACTCAAACCCATCTTCCAGCACCGTGCAGCGGTGTTCGGCTCCTTTCCATTCCCGGAGCAATTGCGTTCCCGGCAGGAGTTTTTCACCAGGCGGGCGTTTTCTCTCCTGCGGCGGCAGCGCCTCCTCTTCAACGATCTGCTCCATGCGTTTTTCTGTCGGCGCGGACAGTCCGCCCAGGGACAACTCCTGGAGCCGGTAGGCCAGCCGTTTGACCAGGAACACCCGGTTGTAGGGTGGCGGTTCCGTGGTGTGCAGGTCCGCCCACATCTTTTTCAAGTCGGTGATGGTCATGCCCGGCAGGGCCGCCACCTGTTTGATCATGTTGATATCGTTCATGCCCTTTCTCCTCTGGTTGTTTTTCGTGCATGAGGCCATTGGTTGGGCGAAACATCCAGTGAAATATTCTCCGGCTTCTGTTTTTCTTTCAGGCGTCTGATTCCTGCGGCCAGGATGGCGGCGGCTTCATTGAGGCGGGCGTTTGGGGTCATTTGGTCGGGATGTTGGGTGCCGATCATGGGGAATCGCTCCAGCTGTGTCGTCTCGGGTTTGGACTCGTCACGGTCCGTTTCCAGATACATACCGGCGATTTTTGAAAAGTGTCCCAAAAAAATGTTGGACAAGCTGGAAGGCGATCGTTTATGATCTATTAAACTAAACATTGATCGGCACACGAAAGGGTTTGTGTCCCATGGCAGGCAATCCAGCATTCGGCAAACGAATCAGAGATCTTCGGGAGGCCAAAAAGGCGTCAGACCCGAGTTTCTCGTTGCGCCAGTTTGCCCAGGCGGCCGGCATCAGCGCCACCTTCGTCAGCAAGATCGAGAACGGCGAATTTGATCCTCCAGCAGTCGACAAGATCAAACGCATGGCCGTTCTTCTGGAAGTCGATCCGGATGAATTGTTGGCTTTGGCTGGCAAGGTGGATCCGGAGTTGCCGGAGATCATTCGCGAGCAGCCCAAGGCCATGGCGGATTTCTTGCGCACTGCGCGAGATTTAAATCTTGGTGCGAACGAAATCACCGCGTTGACGCGCCTGATTCGGGAATACGGCACCAAAAAGCCTCCGGAGAGACCAGCATGAATTGCCAGCCTATGCAAAAAGAAGAGATCGAAATGGCATCTCGTCTCCTGTTGCTCGGTCACTACCGGCAATTCGGCCCTGCGGGCTTCCTGCCGATTCCTGTTGAGGAAATCCTTGAATCCCATCTGGGATTGACATTGGAGTTCGACGATCTACGCCAGCGGTTGGGGATAAATGACGTGCTTGGGGCTACCTGGGTGAATGATCGGCGTGTGGTGGTTGATATCTCCCTGGATCCCACCGTTGATCCCCGGCAGGAGGGACGTTACCGTTTCACGCTGGCGCATGAACTGGGACATTGGGAGTTGCACCGGCACGATTTCGAGAATGGCGTTGCCCAACGAGGTGCCTTTCGACAGCAAATCCCGCCTTCCATCGTCTGTCGCACCAGTACGAGCAAGGATCCCATGGAGTGGCAGGCAGATCTTTTTGCCAGCTACCTGTTGATGCCAACCCGGAACGTGTCAATGAAAATGAGACACTCGCTTCCAGAATTTAATGTCGAATCCAGAGTGTCCTGGTGCTCGACATTCCGCCCTTCGGGCGGGGGTTTTTAAGGCATGACAGGATCTATCATCCGGTGTGCTTGGCTGCTGCCTGTGGGTGCGGAGGGCTTACCTCCGCACCCTGGCTCACCGTCTTGATGAGTCCTGACCGGGCTATCCCTCGGCGGGTTGCTCTCCAGCAGAGCCCGCTTCTGTTTCACTTGGCT
>JADFZD010000236.1 GCA_015232705.1 Magnetococcales bacterium
GTTCCGATCACGAGGGAATGCCGAATGTGTTGATCGAGGCATTGGCCTGCGGTACGCCGGTGCTCTCCACCGATTGTCCGTCGGGTCCGAGAGAGCTGCTGGAGGCCGATCTGCCGGAAGCCCTGGTGCCGATGAATGATGTCGTGGCCCTGGCGATTGGCATCGAAAGGATCTTGGCTTTCCCCGAAGCGGCACACCGGGTGGAGCTATCCGGGTATGCCCCTCAGACATCGCTCACCGCTCTCGAAGGATTGGCCGCCATAAAGGAGACGAAATAAGCTGATGTGTGGAATCCTGGGAGCCATCAATAGTCGCTGGGGTGACCATCTGGAGGTGGCGCTCGACGCATTGAACCCGCGCGGTCCGGATGCACGCGCCATCCACCGCGATGGCGAGGCGGTACTGGGCCACGCGCGACTGGCGGTGATCGATCCGGAGGGAGGGGCGCAGCCGATGCTCTCCCGGGATGGCCGGTACGCATTGGTCTTCAATGGTGAAATCTATAATTTTCGTGCCTTGCGCGTCGAACTGGAGTCCCTTGGCCAGCACTTCACCACCCGTTCGGACAGCGAGGTGTTGTTGATCGGATTTGCGGTCTGGGGTGAGGCGCTTCTGCCACGCCTGGACGGCATCTTCGCCTTCGCGATCTGGGACCGGCACGACAAAACGCTGTTTGCCGCCCGCGACCGGCTGGGGATCAAACCGTTTTTCTACGCCACCACCAGCGGCATGCTGTTCGCCTCGACCCTGGCACCGTTTTTCAGGCTTCCAGGATTTCCCACCCGTCTGAATGCCCGAGCCTTGCGGGATTATCTGGCGTTTCAAACCCCTCTGGCCCCGGATGCCTTTCTGGCCGACTGCCGGCAACTGCCACCCGCCCATTGTCTGCGTTACGACGCCCGCGCCTATGCACTGGACCTGCGACGCTACTGGTCCATTCCGCGTCCGGATGACTCCGGTCCGCGCACCCTGGAGGAGAGCATCTCCCTCGCCGATGCCGCCTTGCGCGAAAGCGTGGCCCGGCAACTGGTTTCCGACGTACCGCTGGGAGCCTTTCTCTCCGGTGGCATCGACTCCAGCCTCATCGTCCGTTACATGGCCGAAGCCGGCGCCACCAAGATGCGTTCCTTCAGCCTGAAGTTCACTCAGGAGGGATTCGACGAATCGGCCCATGCCCGCGAGGTGGCGCGGCTGTTCGACTGCGAGCATCACGAACTGCCGGCCCCATCCATCGATGCCCATGGCTTTCTGGCCGCCATCGCGGATCTGGATCAGCCTCTGGCCGACCCCTCCTACATCATGACCCACGCCCTCTCGGCCCTGACCCGCGCCCACGTGACCGTGGCGTTGAGCGGCGATGGCGGCGATGAACTGTTCGGCGGCTATCCCCGTTACGCCGACCCGCAATCCGCCCATCCACGGCGATTCTGGCAGCCTTGGGCCCGATTCGGTGTCGAACACGGACTCCTCCCCGGCGCGCTGATGCGGCGCACCCTGCATGGACGGGAACTTCTCGCCTACCGGCGGGTGGAACTCGGTCCCTGGCCACGCTGTCGTAAGGGGATGAACCACTATCTCACACCCGAGGCCTTGGCTGCCTGTCAGGTGGAAGAGACCCTGGGAAGCTGGCAGGCACTGGTGGACGAACTGGGCGGTGAATTGGACTCAACCACCCAGATGCGCGCCGATCTGTGGAGCTATCTTTCCGAAAATTGTCTGGTCAAGACCGATCGGGCGAGCATGGCTCATGGCCTGGAGGCGCGTGTGCCGATGCTTGGCAATCCGGTGGTCGAGGCCGCCCTCCAGATCCCCACGGCGATTCATCTGGGCCAAGGTGGCAAGGCGGTTCTCAAGGGATTGTGTCGCGATGTGCTGCCGGATTCGATCTGGAACCGACCCAAACACGGCTTTTCGGTGCCTTTGCGAGCGCTGTTCCAGGGCGCCTGGCGCGAAACCGGGGAGCGACTGTTCGCCGACTGCGAACGGCTGGCGCCGTTTCTCGACGCCGAGGCGGCGCGCCGCCAGTGGCGCCGGTGTCGGCACGATCAGGGAGGATCGCGACGTCTGACCTACACCCTGATGGTGTTGTTGGCCTGGCTGGAGTGCCATCCTGACGCTAGGGAGATCGCATGAAAATCCTGATGGGATTCCGACGCCCTCATCACGCCCTGGAGGATGCCCTGATCGCCCAGGGCGTGCGCCTCATCCCCTGGAAACCTGGAGCAACCCTGCCCGAGGCTTGGGAGGAGGTGGACGCAGCGGTTCTCGATTTCACCGAGGCGGCGCGCCATCTGTTGGCCAGTTATCGCCTCTGCCGCACGCTTCGGGGGTGTGGCAAACCCATTGCCGCCATCAATCGGGATGCCCCCTGGAACAAGGGGGTACGCAAGCGGCGCATCTGGGTGTTGCGAAAACTCAAGCTGCTGGATTTCTATCTCACCCACTCTCTCCAGGAACGCAGCGCCATGGCGCGACAGGCGGTCTACTTCCCCAATGCCGCAGATGTCCGCCGCTACAACCTCGACGGCTGCACGTTGGAAGCGCTGCGCCACATCGATCAATACCGGTATACGGTCACCTTCATCGGCAACATCGATGACCGGCGCTATCCGGAGCATCGGGCGCGCATGACCCGTCTGCGAGCCCTGGGCGACATGCTGGCCAGGCATGGCATCGAATTGAAGCTGTTCGAGGGCACAAAGCTGAGCGAAGCCGATCAGGTC
>JADFZD010000237.1 GCA_015232705.1 Magnetococcales bacterium
GTTGATGCGCGTCAGGGATGGTGCGTTCCGACACGGATGCGGAACAGGCGTGCTGGTACGATCACCAATGTTCACTCATGCGTATGGATCGCCTGCCCGCGGCTGATGAAGGCCTTGGCCTGGGTGCCCCAGTGATAGACCTGCACGGTTTCTAATATCGGTTGGTTGATGGGTCGTTCCGCACGCCAGGTCACCACGAAATTGGCCCCCGTTCCGCCTTGACGCTCCTGGTGCTCGACAAAAAACTCCAAGGTTCCCATGGGATTGACTGTTTTCGGTTCATGGAGATATTCCCGCAACAGCTTGCCACCCGTGTCATAATATTTCACAGAGTTGATGGTCATGCGGTACTTGGGATCGGTATTGCGCACGCTCAACATCGCGGAGAGCAGGATCTCCGAAGGTTTGCCACGCTCATTCAGATTGCCGTGCCATACCGAAGAGTAGGTCGGTACGTAAATGGTCTGACCCGTCGAGAGTGGCGGAGGATCATCGGCCCGAACCTCGGACACGGCGGTGATGCAGAAGAACGTCACGAGCAGCGTGACAAGGCGAAGAAATGTCAGGAAAGGCATGGTATCTCCTCCGGAATCGCGGTGGATTGGGTCATCTGGAGAAAGCGCGCATGGGCGTCGCGGGTGCCGATCATGGCCACCAGATCGCCCGACGCGAAGCAAAATCCGATACCAGGATTGTCATGGATCTCCCCGCTTCGCAAGACACAAAGGACCGATGCCCCGGTACGGGCTCGGACTGCCGATTCACCCAGGGTGCGACCTGCCAGTGCGGATCCCTCTTGAACTGCCATCCACGCCAGATCGTACAGCCCTTCGGCCTCGCGCAACTGGTTCATGGCGTGAAAAACCTGGCTGTTCTCGCTTAATGCGGCGTAGCTTTCCTGGCGCACCTCCTGGGTCAGACGCAGAATCGCCGTGGCCGGCATTTCCAGCAGGGTCAGGGCATGACGGGCCATGACCAAGCCGGCTTCCAGATGGGGCCAGACAACATCGTTCACCTGAGCCTCGTGCAGTGCTTCGATGTGTTGGATGCCGGTCGCGCGCGACATCAGCGGCAGATCGGGTCGCAATGCGCGCATGCCGGCGATCACCGTCAGACTGGCAACCGGGTCCGGCAGGGCCACCAAGGCCAGGCGCGCCTTGTCGATTCGGGCGGCGTGCAACACCTCGGCACTGGAACCATCCCCGTAGAGAACCGGCGAACCCTGCTTGTGCAGGTTTTCAAGGCGGTGCATTTCCATCTCCACCACCACATGTTGGATGGCGGCGCGACGCAGGACCGTGGCGATTTGTGTTCCGACCCGTCCGGCGCCGATCACCACGACGTGACCGTTCAGTTTTTCTTCGGGCTGGGGGAAGTGCTTGGGAGGGGTGGGCGCACGGTCGCGCAGTCGGGCATAGATGGGGGTGGTCAGGCCGGAGATGAGTGGTGTGATGAGCATGGTCACGATGGTCACGGTCAAGAAGAGGGCGTGGGTATTGGTGTCGAATGCCCCTTCCGTGCGTCCGATGCGCGCCAGTACGAAGGCGAACTCCCCGATTTGGAAGAGTCCCAGTCCCACAGCCCAGGGCACAACGTTGCCATAGCCGAAAAGGCGGGTCACGATGAAAAAAATCGTCCCCTTGCCGACTCCCACCAGCGCGACCACGCCGAGTACCAGTCCGAGGTGGCTGACCAGATAGTGCGGATCGAGCATCATGCCTACCGAGACGAAAAAGAGCATGGCGAACAGATCGCGCACCGGGGCGATGTCGCTCAAAGCCTGGTGACCGAAGTGGGAGCCAGCCAGCACCATGCCGGCGACGAAGGCCCCTAGGGCAAAGGAGAGTCCCACCAGATAGGTGGCGTAGCCCACGCCCAGGCCCACGGCCAACAGCGACAGCACGAAGAGTTCACGGGAGTTCCAGCGTGCCACCTGGCGCATCAGCCACGGCAGCAGGCGATTGCCCAAAAGCAGCATCACGATCAGAAAGGCGACCGCCTTGATGGCAGCCCATCCCAGCACCGAGGCCCCCATGTCCGGGTTGTCGAGCTGGGGCAGGATGATCATCATCGGCACCACGGCCAGATCCTGAACGATCAGCATGCCGATCATCACCCGGCTGGAGAGGGTGCCCATGTAGCCCTGATTCATGAGGGTTTTCAGGATAACCATGGTGCTCGACAGGGTCACCATGGCCCCGAACCAGAGCGATGCGATGATCGGGAGTCCCACAAGGCGTCCCAGCCCATAGCCGAGTGCCAGCGAGGCGATCAGTTGGATGGGGGTGCCGATGAGGGCCACGCCCCGCACCGGCAGAAGTTCCTTGAAGGAGAACTCCAGACCGAGCGCGAAGAGCAGCAGGGCCACACCGATTTCGGCCAGCAGTTCGATGTCATGGATCTGGGTGACGGTGATGCCGCCGGTATGCGGGCCAACGGCCACACCGGCCAGGATATAGCCGAGGATCAGCGGTTGCCGCAGCAGATGGGCGATGCCGCCCCCCAAAAGGGCGGCCAGGAGAATGATGATCAGATCGGTTGCGATGCCCATGGGGTATTTGATCTTCCGTTGGGTAGAGTGTCGCAGCGGATGCAAGGTCTGCGCTGGATGGGTTGTGCCATCCCTTTTATGGGTTCACGGATGGCGGGAGATGGAGGAGACGTGTCGCCACCCCCCCCATGCGGCGGATGATCTCCGGATCGTTCTCTGCCTTGGCCAGGA
>JADFZD010000238.1 GCA_015232705.1 Magnetococcales bacterium
CCAGGATTAATAAAATAAAAATACTATTTCCATTCCGGGTTGGAATCTCCCAAACGACATCGCTGCGACGGCGTTGGCCTCTTCTTGCCGTGAATTTGGTGTTATGGCGTTTCAGGTTGTCGAGATCCAGTTCCGCCAGGATGTCAGGATCCAGGAAACCGCGCAACAGATCAACCACCATCTCCGGGTGGGAGAAGAAGCGGTGGTAGAGAGAGTCTGAGGAGTGGCGATGGGTGGGCATTTTGTCTGGGTTTTATGGGTGGTCGATCATTGATCTGACAGATGCCTTGTTTCTTGCATCATACACCAATGCTGCCGGAAAGGTCGATCCCTGCTTCAATCGTGGTTCATATTTTTTGTTTGATCGGGATCTCTCCACTATGATAACCTTTAATTTTGGAAAATAATCATCACTTCCGCACCACCGGAGCCTCTTCACAATGCCCCTCGATCATTTGACTTATCTGCCCCTGCTCGTCTCCACCACCGAGCTTTCCGGTCTGGTGGTCTGCGATGTGAATCAGGATGGCCGCCCGGATCTGGTCGGCACCACCGATGGAAACACCCTGACCATCCGGCTTGGCATCGGCACGGGTCAGTTCACCTCGGCACCTGGGATATCAATCGGCGGGATGGGCAACGGTCTGATCAGCGGCGATCTCGATCAGGACCGGGATCCGGATCTGGTGATCGTCGATTTCAATAATGACCGTCTTTCTTTATTGCTCGGCAATGGCACCGGCGGGTTCAGCAGTGGTCCGGCAGCGGATCCGGTCTCGGCTCCAGGAGCGGTGGCGCTCGGAGATCTCAATCGGGATGGAAAGCTCGATCTGGTGGTGGCCAACAGTGGCAACGATACGGTGTCGGTACGACTCGGCAATGGCGCGGGAGGCTTTGCCGCCCAGCCCACCCTGACCACCGGGGCATGGCCGAACGGGGTGGCGCTGGGTGATCTGAACCGGGACAACATGCTGGATCTGGTGAACGGCAACACCCTGGACAATACCCTCACCATCTGGCGCGGCCAGGGGGATGGGACCTTTCAGCAGCGGGAGAGTCTGGCTGTGGTCTCCCCTGGCAAAGTGGTGATCGGTGATTTGAACAACGATGGTCATCCGGATCTGGTGGTGGCCAACCGGCCTGATCATCTTGATCTGACCAATCCCGGTTATGCGGTTTCCGTGCTGTTGGCCGATGGCAGTGGTTCCTTCCAGACTGCCACCACCTACGGCACCGAGTGGGATCCGACCGATCTGGCCATCGCCGATCTGGACGAAGATGGCGCGGCAGACCTGGTGGTCGGCTCCAACCAACGCACGGTGGCGATTTTTCCCGGCAATGGCGATGGCACCTTTCTGCCCCGGATTGATCTGGAAATACCGGGTTATTCCCAGACCCTGGCCGTGGGGGATCTGAACGGTGATGGTCATCCGGATCTGGCCTTTGGATCATCGGTTTTGATCCGCAACGCCTCGACCGGCGACACGACTGCTCCGGCGGCCCCAACCGCCCTGGATCTGGCTGCCGAGGACGACACCGGCCCGTCACAGACCGACCAGGTCACAACCCAGCTCACCAACCTCACCATCTCCGGAAATGGCGAGAGCAACGCCGTGCTCGCCCTGTTCGACGATCTCAATGGCAATGGTCAGGCCGATGGCAACGAACTGCTCGGGACAACCCGGGTGTCAGGAGGGGGCTGGAGCCTGGATGTGCATCTGGACATCGGCAACCATGCGCTTGTGGCCAGACAGAGCGATGCCGCCGGGAACAGCAGCGCGCTTTCTGCTCCGTTGGCACTGACCATTCTGTCCAACGATACCGTCAATCCCCAGGTCACGATCTCCTCTCCGACCAACAACACCACCGTAAACCGGTTGACCACCCTGGGGGGAGCAGCGACAGACGACGACTCCGGAGTCGCCCGGGTGGATCTGCAAATTCTCGATCAATCCAACAACCACTATATCGTCTATCGCGGCGGACAGTTCGTGGATCAGGAGAGCGCCGCCTGGGTCACGACCACCACCAACACAAACGACAGCACCTGGAGCCTGGATACGGGCAACAGCATCTGGACCATCGGTCACACCTATGCCGTGACCGCACGCGCCACGGATCGGGCGGGCAATACCAGTCAGAACACCGCCTATTTCGGCTATACCCTGGATGGGGCACGCATGGCCACGGCCATTGATCTGGCCTCTCCACTTTATGCCATCAACGCGACCGACAGCATCACCATCAACGGTCGTCTGCGCCGGGCCGACAATGGGGAGTGGAATCTCTCCGGCCAGACCGTTCGGCTGACCATCACCGCCCCCAACGGCAACGAACGACAATTGACCACCACCACAACCGATCAGGCCGGTCATTTCTCCTTTGCCAATGTCAGCGGATTTGCCGCCTCCGGCAGCCATGTGATGGAGGTGACCACCGAAGCCTCGCTGATGCTGGGTGCGGCCTCCAGTTATGCTGATGTGCGGGTCGGATCCCCGGCAGGCTATGTGATTTTAGTGCAGGGCGAGGTGGCCATACAGGGCGTAAAGGATATCATGATGGCCGAAGTCCTGGGTGGCGTTGTGAATGTGGCCGCCGAATTTGGTGCTGGGGCTGAATAACAGGGTCAGCCTGAGGGTATTGTCCGCGGGCTTGTCCGAACCGAATTTCGAATCCTCCAGCACGCTGACCCCATAATTGCCGCTGGCGTCGGTCAGAT
>JADFZD010000239.1 GCA_015232705.1 Magnetococcales bacterium
TGTCCGGCTCACGAAAAAATCCCGCCATCTCTGCCTCCTGGTCCTACGGGNATCGATGTCGGCATTCTACCAGATTTAAGACGGTTTGACCCGATTCTGCGACAAGCTCTGGGCTGCTTTTTGTTGGGTTTTCGGATCATGGGTGCAAGCCTTTTTGGCCAAAAGGGCTGAAAACCATACATCCGAATACTATCACAAATACGATTTTATGTACAGTTTCAATGTGTTGGACTTTCTGAGGAGGCCCTGATTAGGGGTTCAGTGTCTCGCTTATCATTGGGACAGAGGGGTTGTCTACCAAAGCGCACATATTATCACACCCTACCCACGTGAAACAGCGAGGAGCCCGCGGAAACTCTTGAAATTCTTCAAGGTCAACCGACGCACAATCAAGGGTCGCGATGCGGCATCGAGCATGAAAAACTCCTGGGAATGACGAAACCGGATACCACCAGCCGCTGTCATGACCATGGATCGGTCATGACACAACAGGGGGGTCAAGAAAGATGCCGGCTCCAGAAAAGCAGGCATTCCAGAACCGGGTTAAGACAGCAGCAGACAGCAGATCTATGCCGTGGTGACATATTGCGTCAGCGCCCTAGATACGGCGTTGCGACACCTGAAGCTGCCCATATATACCATGTATGCAGTGCTGCTCGGGTCGTCGCGCGTTGTTTGAAGGCTCGCAGCCTTCATAGGTCAATACGCCCTAACGCCCCTCACCCTCCTGCTGCTCGCGCAGGGACTTCTCGCGCGCATCGAGCTTTTTACGTTGCTCCTGGATGCGTTGCAGCTGTTCACTCTGGTGACGCGCCTTCAGGGTCTCGTGACACTGTTTCATCTCGGCTGGCGTGATGGCAGCCTTGATGCAACTCAATTTGGCCTCCAGATCCTGAATCTCGCGCGCCTTGCGCGCCTTGAACTGCTCTGCCTTGGACGCCTCTTTGATCGCCGCATCCCCAGCCGCCCAGGCCGATCCCGCCAAACCCGCACAGACCACCATGCCCACCAAACTCAGCCATGCTCTTTTCATCACCCTCTCCTGACCTCCTGGCTTCATGAGCCGGTTTACATATAAGCTGCGCTCAACACGCCCTTGTTGCAAATTTCCACGCCATCTCCAGACTGCTGATTACCAAATCAATAATGCCACTCCATCTCCAACCCGATGGTCTCGATCTTTGGCTGTTGCAACTGCCAGATATGGTTCAATTGGTCCTCCCGGAGGCGCTGATTCTGCTTGTGGGTCAGACTGACCGCACTGAAAATCGTACCCGAGTACCATCCCAACTCCACCACCCCCAACGCCGCACCGAGTCCGGAAATCCCCTTGGAAAAGGCCTGGATCGTTCCTGCCAACAGCAGACCATTGGAAAGAAGCGCCACACCGGCATCCTCTGCTCGATCCAGATACAGATGTCCGGCACCCGGTACCGCCGCCGTCAACAGTCCCGAGATCCACGGATCCTTGTATGGCAACTTGGGAAGTTGGTCCAGTTCACGCAATAATTCGTGAACCGGTTCCATGAATCGCGGATGATCCATAGCCAGAAGATGGCCGCGCGCCACCTCCTCCTCGCCCGGTTTGCCCATGGCCAGCCAAGCGAGTCGCAGACGCGACAAGGCGCTCAATTCGGTATCCATCCCCATCTCGGCAAGCCGCTTGTAGCGCCGTTCCGCCTCCTCGCGCACCCCGGCCCGCTCGTAGATCAATCCCATGCGCAACAAAGCCATCGAGATGAACGGACTCTTCGGATAGGCCTCACCCAACTCGGAGAAAGCCCGCAGGGCAGCATCCGTTTCGTTGGACTGAGCCAGATTCACCGCCTTGCGAAACATCGCCTCTTCGAGTTTTGGAAACCCGTTCCCGGCATCGCGCCGCCCGGCAGAAACATACCGACCAAACTCTGTGGCTGCCCGTTTGTGATCGTTTTGCTTCTCCAAATCCAAGGCAAACGAAAACACCTCCTCAGGGGCGTTGAGATAGCCCCCCTCTCCACCCATCGGCCAGCCAAGCCAACAGGCCAACATCACCACAAAGAGGCGTAACCTGGTCTTCATTTGATGAACTGGTTCATCTCGAAAATGGGTAACAAGACCGCCACCACCACATAGCCCACCACACCACCCATGATCAGAATGATCACTGGTTCCACCAGATGCATCAAACGTTCCAAGCTCTGTTCGATCTCCTCGCGATGCAAACGAGCCGCCCGTTCCAGCATCGCCTCCAAACTGCCAGAGCGCTCTCCGGCTTTGATCATGCGGATCGCCAACCCCTGAAAATGGCCGGTTCGCTCCAAGGCATCGGCCAGCGAATCCCCACGTTCCACGGACTTGGCCACCTCCAGAATGCCAGAACGGACCGTAAGAAATCCAGTGGCGTCAGCAGTGACCTGAAGACTGCCGATCACCGGCACCCCGCTCTTCAACAGCAGGCCAAGCAGTTGACACACCCGCATGGTCGCCACCGACGACAACAGCGCGCCCAACAGCGGCATTTGCCACCACAACCGTTCCACCCGAAGCCGCCCCCGCGTCGTTCGGGACCACCCGATCCCCACCACCACCACCAGCAAAAAAAGCAGCGCGCTCCACAACCCCCAATCGCGCAGATAGTCGCTGATCGCAAGCAACGAACGGGTCACCATGGGGAGCGCCTGTTGACTCTCCTTGAA
>JADFZD010000023.1 GCA_015232705.1 Magnetococcales bacterium
GATCTTGTCGATGTTTTAACCCTGGGGATTCGGGCCGGAGGGTGACTTTTTCCACACCTGAAGCAGGCTCCTGGCGAGATCACCGATTTCATCCCTGCCGAACGCCTCCTCTGGCTCTGGTCCTTCGCCTGCGGCCATCCGAGAGGCCATCTCCCGCAACCGGTGTATGGGCGCGAGCAGGTGCTGAAAGAACCACAGGGTCAGCCAACCGATCACCAGAAAGATCACCGAGAGCGAAATCACCAGACTGAAGGTGGCGCGCTCGATACCTCTCTGCTGGATTTGGGCGTTGTTGGCCAGCAACTGTTGATTGCTCTCCGTCAATCGTGTGGCCTGGGTCAAAATGGCGTTGTTGATCTCCCAGAGTCTCTTGCGATGCGAGGCGATCAGCGGCAGCACCTGCTTGAGACGTTCCGCCTCCTTTTCATAGTTTTGAAAATAAGCGGTGAGGGGAACGACCTCGGATGCCATGCCGCTGTCAGGAAGCGTCTTGAGCGTGTCGCGCAAGGTATGGATCGTCTTGTCGAAGAACGCGCGACTCGCGCGGTGGCCGCGCATCAGGAAATCCTTTTCGCGACGGCGCAACTGCAACAGATCCACCAGACAGGGAAAATCCTTCCTCTGTGTCAATTCGCTTTCCAGCAGATGAACCTGGGTGCGCAGGCGTCCCTGGATGCCCGAATCCTCGTCTTGACCGATCTCCTGTTGGAGTTCCATCACGGCCAGATCGTGCTCTTTCAACTGCGAGAGCAGATGCTGGAGGGTACGCAGCGGTTGAGCGGTCTCCAGCAGGGCGGGTGAGTGTTCCACCAGGGCGAGCGCCTTGTCCAGAGTGGCGATGCTGGTTTCGATGGTGGCGATTTTTTGTTTGATGGCCGTATCCGGAGGATCGGTCGGGTCTCCGGGATTGGCGCCGATCTGGAGGAAATGGGTCATGAGTTGTTGCAGTTCGAAGGTGCCGAAAGCCACTTGACCGATGAGCATGCTGACCTGGTCGATGCGTTGATTCTGGATGCTGGCGCGACGCAGATCGTTCAGGTGGCTGCCGACGATGCCGGACACGGCCAGAAATCCGAGGGCCATCACACCGATCAGGATGAGCGACTTGCCGCGCAGGCGCATGTTATGCAGAGGGGAGGTGGGCTGCGGCATGGGGCTTAGCGGTTACCCTCGAAGGTGATGCGCGGGTCGGCGACCACGTAGGTCAGATCGGTGATCAATTTGGTGATCAGTCCCAGGAGGGTGTAGAAATAGAGGGTGGCCAGCACCACCGGATAGTCGCGATTGATCACCGATTCGTAGCCCAGAAGCCCGAGGCCGTCCAGAGTGAAGATGGTCTCTATGAGGAGACTTCCGCTGAAAAAGGCGGCGACAAAGGCGCCCGGAAAGCCGGTGACCAGGGGGATAAGGGCGTTGCGGAAGACATGCCGGTAGAGCACGGCGTTTTCGGTCAATCCCTTGGCGCGCGCGGTGAGGACATACTGTTTGGAGATCTCTTCGAGAAAGCTGTTTTTGGTGAGCATGGTCATGACCGCAAACGAGCCGACGACCGATGCGGTGACCGGCAGCACCAT
Organism: Magnetococcales bacterium; assembly: GCA_015232705.1. Lineage (GTDB taxonomy): Bacteria > Pseudomonadota > Magnetococcia > Magnetococcales > Magnetaquicoccaceae > Magnetaquiglobus. Next base: position 1,575 of record JADFZD010000023.1, read on the forward strand.
GTGCCAGAGATAGTCGGTGATCCGTCCGAACCAGGTGAGTTCCGTCCAGTTGTCGGAGAGCAGGCCGCGGATCGGAAAGAGATCCCAGAAGCTTCCGCCGCCGAACAGCACGATCAGCAGCACCCCGAGCACGAAGCCGGGGATCGAGTAGCCGGCCAGGATCAAGGCAGATGTCAAGGCGTCGAAGCGATCGCCGTGGCGCACCGCTTTGCGGATTCCCAGGGGAATGCTGACCAGATAGGTCAGCACAAAGGTCCAGAGGCCCAGGGAAATGGATACCGGCAGCTTGTCGATCACCAGATCGACCACCTTGCGGTGATGGTAGTAGGATTCGCCGAATTCGAAGGTCAGATAGTTGCGCATCATGAGCCAGAATCGCTCAAGGGGCGGTCGATCGAAACCGTACAGACGGTTCAGGGAAGCCAGTTGTTCACGGGTCAGACCCTTGCCGCCCCGATACATGCCGCCAGCCGCGGATGTGGCCACTTCCCCGCCGCCGTGTCCGCCGGAACCGGTTTCCATCATGGCGATCATCTGCTCCACCGGTCCCCCAGGAACGAACTGGATCACCAGGAAGGTCAAGGCCATGATTCCGAACAGGGTCGGGATCATCAGCAGGAGTCGGCGTGCGATATAGGCGCCCATGGATCACTTCATCCACCAGGAGAGGAGCCAATCCTCGGGCAGGTAATACAAGGGGATGTTCGCCGGGCGTCCGAAGCGGTCCCAGTAGGCGATGCGATGGTAGTTCAAGTGCCAGTTGGGGACCAGATAGTGTCCGGCGAGCAGCACCCGGTCCAGGGCGCGGCAGGCGGTGACCAGTGCCTTGCGGCTTTTGGTCTGGATGATCTGTTCCACCAGGGCGTCGACCGCCGGATCCCGGATGCCGATGCGGTTGTGGCTTCCCGGAATGGCGGCGCTCTCCGAGTGCCACATGTCGCGCTGTTCGTTGCCCGGCGATTGGGATTGACCGAAGCCGTTGACGATCATGTCGTAGTCGAAGTCGTGGACCCGGCTCTGATAGAGCGAGGTGTCCACGGTACGGTAGATGAGAGCGATGCCGAGCTTTTCCAGATTGGCGGCGTAGGGGGCCAGGATGCGTTCGAAGGCCGGCGAGGCCAGGAGGATTTCGATCTCCAGGCGGTTGCCTTTGCCATCGGTGAGAATTTTGTCTGGACCCAGGGTCCAGCCAGACTCTTTCAGCAGTTTTGAGGCCTCGCGGAGATTCTGACGCAAGGAGTTGGGCGGTGTGGTCGTGGGTGGGGTCTGGACCGGTCCGAAGACCGCCGGATCGAGTTTTGCGCGCAGCGGTTCGAGGAGTGCCAGTTCCTCAGGTGAGGGGGCACCTTGAGCCTCCATTTCGGAATTGGAAAAATAGCTCGTGGAACGGGTATACTGGCCGTGGAAGAGGTTTTCGTTGCTCCATTCGAAGTCAAAGGCCAAACTCATCGCCTTGCGCACGCGGATATCCTGGAAAAAGGGTCGGCGCAGGTTGAAAATCAACCCCTGCATGCCGGCTCCGCGTTTGTGGGGGAGGGTCTCCTTTTTGATGAGTTTCTGAACGAATTTCGGTCCCTCGTAATCCCTGGCCCACTGTTTGGAGTTGTTTTCGAACATGAAATCGAACTCGCCGGACTTGAAGCCTTCGAGCGCGACCACCGGATCCTTGTAGAACTTGAGCACGATGCGCTCGAAAGCGTACAGGCCGCGGTTGACCGGAAGCGTGTTGCCCCAGTATTTCGGATTGCGGCGATAGGTGACGATTTTTCCGGGGGCGAAATCTTCGACCACATAGGGTCCGGAGCCGAGGGGAGCGATCAGCTCCTTCTCTTCGCCAAAGGGGTGTTTGGTGAAATAGGCGCGGGACAAAACCGGGATCTCACCGGCGATGAGAGCCAGTTCGCGGTTTGGTTGACGGAACTTGAAGCGGATCGCGTGGGGTGAGAGCACCTCGGCGGCCACGATATCGCGCCAGTAGGATTGATGGAACGGATGGGCCTTGGGGGATTGCAGGGTCTCCAGGGAGAATTTGATATCCTCGGCGGTGACCGGAGTGTCATCGGAAAAGCGGGCCTCGGGATTGAGATGGAAGGTGACCGAAAGTTTGTCCTCGGCCTCCTCGACCGATTGTGCCACAAGACCGTACTGGGAGAAGGGTTCGTCCATGGACTGGACCATCAGATGCTCGAAAACCAGAGGCGAGAGCAGGTCCGGGTGGGATCCCTTGAGGGTGAATGGATTCATTTTATCAAAACCGCCGAGGGCATGCAGGTTCAGGGTGCCGCCCGGTTTGGCCTCTGGGCTGGTGTAGTCGAACCCCTTGAAATCGGCAGGATATTTCAGTGTGCCATCCAGGCTGATGCCGTGGGCCGCCATGGCCTGGGAGGCGAGCGGGAGCAGCAGCGCGAGAACGAAGAGCAGATAACGCCTGGCGAACATGCAAAAACCTCGAAAAAAGGATACAGGGTGGCTTGCCAACCGGCATGGATTGCACGCACACTTTTATTAACTGGAGGGTGGGGTAAACCCCTTCACCCTTGATCCGTGGAACGCCCAGGGTGTGCTCCTCGGTGTTGGAATATCCCTGAGGGATCACACGGGATGGGGGGTGATGCCGGTTGATTGTCCGGACTCTTAATGCGTCGTGCCTGATCCGGCAGTGTAGTCGTTCTTCCGGGTGTTTGACCAGCATTTTTTGGAACGCCCCGGATTTGGGAAACATGGGGTGTGGGGTGCTTTGAGCAAGCAATGCCCGAAGAGGGACGGTGGGGGGTGAGAAGGTCTCCCCCATCCAGAACGTGTTCGACGGTGTGGGATGGTAGAGAAGGGAGGCTGCGATGATCCAGGAGCGTGTGCGTCAACCGGCGGTGGCCGGGATGTTCTATCCCAAGGAGTCCAAGGCGTTGCGCGCCATGGTCGAGGGGTTGCTGGAGCAGGCCCCGACGGTTCCCAACGAACCTTTGGCATTGATTGCGCCGCATGCCGGTTTCATCTATTCGGGTCTGACCGCAGCCCATGTCTATAAAGGGTTGACACGCGCATCGGCCAACGCGCCGCGACGGGTGTTTCTGCTCGGTCCGAGCCATCGGGTTTGGCTGGATGGGATCTCGGTGGGGGATTATGACGCCTTTCTCACCCCTTTGGGGCGGATTCCGGTGGATCGCGAGGCGGTGGAATGGCTGGCCAGTCGTCCCGATGTCAGTCGCGACGAGGGGCCCCATCGTCAGGAGCACGCCTTGGAGACCCAGCTCCCCTTTTTGCAGGTGACCCTGGTCCATTTTCGTATTGTGCCGATCGTCTACGGGGAGATCAGCGGCGGACATCTGGCCGATCTGCTGGAGGGGTGTGTCAAGCCCGGTGACCTGATCGTCATCTCCACCGATCTTTCCCATTATCATTCCTATGACGAGGCCAGACGCCTGGATGCCATCAGCAATCAGGCGGTCCTGGCGCGCGATCCCAAGATCATTGCTGGATGCGAGGCGTGCGGTCGCACCGGGGTGGGTGCCATGCTGGAGTTTGCACGGCGGCGGCGGTGGCGTCCGGTGCTCGCCGATCTGCGCAACTCCGGGGATACGGCAGGCGACAAGAGCCGGGTGGTGGGATATGCCAGTTATCTGTTTTATTCGGAGGTCAACCAGGCGGATCACTCCGCCGGCGTGACGTTGGTTGCGCCAGGGGGAAGCACGGTAGTGGTTTCGGGCGGAGCGGGCACGCCAGGCAGTGCCTTGGCATCGGATGTGGCGTCCACGACCGGCGTGGACTCTGCGCATGGGGCGCAACCTGACGAACAACCGGGTCTGCCCGAACTGGTACGTGCCCATCTTGCAGCCACCCTGGAGGGAGGCAACGGCCTCTCGGCAGAGCGGTTGAGCGCGGGTAAGCCCGAGTTGGCCCGACAGGGGGCCTGCTTTGTCACCCTGACCCAGCGCGGGGCGCTGCGTGGTTGTATCGGATCGCTGGTCGCCCACCGCCCGCTGGCCGAGGATCTGCTGGAGAACGGCGTTTCCGCCGCATTGCGCGATCCCCGTTTTGCGCCATTGACCGCTGCCGAGTTGGCCGGAACCGAGATCGAGGTCTCACTTCTCACCCCACCCGAACCGTTTCCCTACCGTGACGCGGCGGATTTGCTGGCGCGTCTCAAACCAGGCGTGCATGGGGTGATCCTCTCCAAACAGGGACGAAGGGCCACCTTTCTGCCGCAGGTGTGGGAGCAGCTTCCGGATCCGGTGGCGTTTCTGAGCCATTTGTGTCGCAAGGCCGGGCTGGATGGTGACGGTTGGCGCGAGGGGGCGAACATTCAGGTCTATACCGTGGAAAAACGTCTGGAAAAAGGGCGGAAAGGGTGACATGGCCGATTTCAACACCCATCTGGCCGTGGCTGCGGTAAGCGGCGGGGTGGCGGTCACGATGATGATGGTGGCTGGGGTCGCTGATGCCCAGTTGGGGTTGAGCAGCTTTTTTGCGGCCATGATCGGCGGCGTTCTCCCGGATGTCGATGCCGAGGAGTCATGGACCCTCGATCTTGCATTTACCCTGTTCGCGCTGCTCGGGTCGTTCTTCGTGATGCTCAGTCAGGCGGGGCAGATGTCGATTGGCGAGTTGGTCGTGCTGTGGCTGGTCAGTTTTCTGTTCATCAAACTGGCGGTCTGCGAGTTGTTCATCCGCTGCACGGTCCATCGCGGGATTTTTCACTCCCTGCCAGCCGGGGTCCTTTTTGCTGGATTGACTGCAGCGCTGCTCTATCATCTGTTTCGTCAGCCTCCCTGGTTTTGTTGGGTCGTCGGGCTGTTCGTGGCCGGGGGGTATCTGGTGCACCTGCTGCTCGACGAACTCTACAGCCTCAATCTTTTCGGCGAGGGTGGCGTTTCAAGCTCTCTGGGCACCGCACTGAAAATCTGGTCGGCTGACTCCTGGGCCGCCTTGGCCATGTATCTGGCTGCCGGCATGGTGGTTCTGCTCACCCCCGGCCTGCCGGACGTGCTCGCACGACTCTTCTCGCGCCATACCCTGGAGGCGATTCAACTGCGCATGTGGCCCGCCGAAGTGTGGTTCGGACTGCCGTTTCTTCACAACGTCCGCTGAGGGGCCTGTCGGGTGGAGCAAACCATCCTCCACACCCAACCGTGAATCTTCCTTCGGGCGTTTCACGGCTGGGTGCACGGTTGGCTTGTACTTTGTGGTTGACAAATGACCCCGGAGTGGCGTATTCTGCTTGCTCAAGCCCAGATGGCGGAATTGGTAGACGCGCTAGATTCAGGTTCTAGTGGCCGAGAGGTCATGGGAGTTCGACTCTCCCTTTGGGCACCACATTTGATTCCAAAGACTCCCAAGAGTCTCCAAGAAGCCAGCAAAATTAAACATTTGCTGGCTTTTTTTGTTCCAAGGCGTTCCAAGGATGTGTATAGACATCCAATCTTGGTGTGTGTAGGATCGTGTGTAGATCGGGTGTTCGGGCAACCCACTACACACATCCGCCGCAAACCAAGGATTCACGCCATGTCCCTGACCGATACCCAATTGCGCAACCTCAAGCCAGCATCCGCACCAAAGAGCGTCGCGGATGAGCGCGGCCTGTCCATCCTGGTGCAACCCAACGGGGCCAAGTGGTGGCGCTTCCGATACCGATTCGACGGGAAACAAAAGTTGCTGGCGCTTGGAATCTACCCGGATGTGTCGCTCAAACAGGCACGCGAGAAACGTGACGAAGCACGCCGACTGCTGGCCGAAGGCATCGACCCTGGCGAGCACCGCAAGATCATCAAGACCATGGATAAGAGCCGTGAGGCGGACTCATTCGAGGGGGTAGCGCGCGAGTGGTATTCCAAAATGGTTCCGGGATGGTCGCAAACACATGCGCAAGAGACCCTGCGACGTTTGGAAAGAGATGTGTTCCCCTGGCTGGGCGCAACCAGGCTCTCCGAGGTGACGGCCAAGGATCTGCTTGTTGTCTTGCGACGTATCGAAGGGCGCGGCGCATTGGAGACAGCACACGCGGTGCAACAGATTTGCGGACGTGTCTGCCGGTACGGCATCGCCACCCTGCGATGCGAGCGCGACCTTGCCGCCGATCTGCGCGGCGCTCTGCCGCCGGTCAAGGTCACCCACCGAGCTAGCATCACAGACCCCAAAGAAATCACCAGATTGTTGCAGGACATCGATGGCTACCAAGGGGCGTTCGTCACCAAATGCGCTCTGCAACTCGCTCCGCTGCTTTTTGTCCGGCCAGGTGAGTTGAGGGCCATGGAGTGGGCGGAACTCGACTTTGAAAAGGCCGAATGGCGCATCCCTGCGGCCAAGATGAAGATGCGTGAGCAGCACATTGTTCCGCTGGCGCATCAGGCCATGGCGATCCTGCGCGAACTCCAACCGCTTACAGGTTCCGGGAAATACGTTTTCCCGAGCATTCGTACTCCCCTCGCCGATGATGCGCCGTTCCGTCTGGTCCAGACTCTTCAACCACTCGCGCACCGGTTCCGTCCCTGCCTCGGTACGGAAGAAAGCCACCTGGAGCCTCAAGGGGTTCATGATTGAGTGTATCATTTTTGAAACATCCGTCAACCACAATGTGGCACGTGCAGATCGGTCACATCACCTCTTGCCATGCGGTGCGGCCACGGTCTGGAAGGATCATCCCCGTGCGGCAGGGTTCATAACAACCACGTTGCGCCCCGCCAGCTGGTCGAGGTAATCCGCCCAGGCCTGCATCATGCGGCGACGCTCGGGGAGATGTTCGGCGTAATTGTAGGCTGCCCGGACGGCATCCCGTTCCGCATGGGCAAGCTGGCGCTCGATGGCGTCCCGATTCCATCCCTGTTCGTTCAAAAGGGTGGATGCCATGCTTCGAAAGCCGTGGCCGGTCATTTCCTCCTTGGTGTACCCAAGGCGGCGCAGTGCGGCCAACACGGTATTTTCACTCATGCAGCGCAATGGACTTCGGACGGACGGGAAGACGAATTTGCCGGATCCGGTCAACGGATGGATCTCGCGCAGGATCGCCATGGCCTGATGCGCCAAGGAAATAATGTGTTGCTCTCGCATCTTCATCTTGGACGAAGGGATGCGCCACTCGGCCTTGTCCAGATCAATCTCGCTCCACTCCATGGACCTCAACTCACCTGGCCGGACAAAAAGCAGCGGAGCGAGTCGCAGCGCGCAGCGGGTGACGAGCGATCCCTGATACCCGTCTATGGCCTGCAACAGTCGGGCGATTTCTCTGGGATCGGTGATGCTCGCCATGTGGGACACCTTGACCGGCGGCAGAGCGCCGCGCAGATCGGCAGCAAGGTCGCGCTCACATCGCAGGGTGGCGATACCGTAGCGGCAAACCCTCCCGCAGATCTGTTGCACCATATGCGCGGTCTCCAATGCTCCGCGCGCCTCGATGCGTCGCAGGACCGCCAGCAAATCCTTGGCCGTCACCTCGGAGAGTTTGGTTGCGCCCAGCCAGGGGAACACGTCGATTTCAAGTCGGCGGATGGTTCGGTGGGCATGCCGTTCGGTCCAGGTAGGGGATTGCTTGGCGAACCATTCGCGCGCCACCGCCTCGAAGGAATCCGCCTCACGGCTTTTGTCCATGGTCTTGATGATCTTGCGGTGTTCGCTGGGGTCGATGCCCTCGGCCAGCAGTCGGCGTGCTTCGTCGCGCTTCTCGCGTGCCTGTTTGAGCGACACATCCGGGTAGACCCCAAGCGCCAGCAACTTTTGTTTGCCGTCGAATCGGTATCGGAACCGCCACCACTTGGACCCGTTCGGTTGCACCAGGATGGACAAGCCGCGTTCATCCGCGATACTCTTGGGTGCGGATGCGGGCTTGAGGTTGCGCAACTGGGTATCGGTCAGGGACATGGCGGGATTCCTTGGTTTGCGGCGAATGTGTGTAGTGGGTTGCCCGAACACCCGATTTACACACGATTCTATACACAGCAAGCCTGGATGTCTATACGCATCCTTGGAACGCCTTGGAAACAAAAAAGCCAGCAAGTGTTGAATCTTGCTGGCTTCTTGGATACTTCTGGAACCCTTTGGAAGGGTATTTGGTGCGGATAGCCGGATTTGAACCGGCACGGCGCTAACCACTGCCCCCTCAAGACAGCGTGTCTACCAATTCCACCATATCCGCCTTGACTTTTAAGACTAGCAGAGGCTTTCATGTTTGGCAATGGTTTTCATTTTTTCAACGCTTCAAGAGGGTGAATGGACGATCAGCTGTTCGATACGCGCCCCATCGGTCTGTTTGATTCCGGGGTTGGGGGCTTGACGGTGCTTGAGGCTGTGGCACGTCGTTTTCCGGAGGAGAGTTTTCTTTATCTCGGGGATACGGCGCGCGTGCCTTACGGAACCAAGTCGGCACGCACCGTGGAACGTTATACGCTGCAGGTGGCCGACTGTCTGTTGCGACGCGGAGTCAAGGGGTTGGTCGTGGCCTGCAACACGGCGTCGGCGTTGGGATTGGCGGCGTTGCGCGCCAGGAGTCCGGTGCCGGTGATTGGGGTGATCGAGCCGGGATGTCGGGCTGCGGCCTCGCTCGGTGGCGGTGAGCACCCGTCCAGGGTTGGGGTGATAGGTACGCGTTCCACCGTGGCCAGTGGCGCCTATCCCTATCATCTGGCTATGATCGATCCGCGCATCCAGGTGATTTCGCTCGCCTGTCCTCTCTTTGTGCCTCTGGTCGAGGAGGGGTGGGTGGAACATCCCGCAGTGCGTATGATCGTCACCGACACCCTGACTCCGCTTTTTACCCAGAGACTCGATGGTTTGATCCTCGGGTGTACCCATTACCCGGTTCTCAAGGGGGTGATTGCCGAGACGATGGGCAAGGGTGTGACCCTGATCGACTCGTCGTCGGCCGTGGCTGAGGAGTTGAGCCGGCATCTGGGAAGCGTGATTGCCCGTGCGCCCCATGGTTCGGCGCAGCGACTGGCTTTTCTGGTGACCGATGTGGCGGATCGTTTCAAGGAGACGGCGACCCGGTTCATCTCTGGGATTGCCGTGGATTGGGTGGAGATGGTGGATTTGTGATGGCTGCAACAGGAATGGGAGTCAAGAGGTATGGTTGAGTCGATGTGGATAGGCAATGTCGATGGTGGCACCTTTGCACGGGAGGTTTTGGAGCGCTCCCGGAGTGTGCCGGTATTGGTCGATTTTTGGGCCACCTGGTGCGGTCCGTGTCGCACGCTTGGGCCGATTCTGGAAAAACTGGCTGTTGAGATGGCGGGTCGTTTCTTTTTGGCCAAGATCGATGCGGATCGAGATCCGGAGTTGGCGCGTCGTTATGGGGTGCGTGGCATTCCGGCGGTGAAGCTGTTTGTGAATGGCGAAATGGTGGATGAGTTCACCGGGGCCTTGCCGGAGTCGCAGGTGCGTCGTTTTCTGGATCAGTCCTTGCCCAACGAGGCGGACAAGCTGGCGGGCGCGGGGCGTTCCGCCGAGGATGCGCGTGCCTGGGAGCAGGCGGCGGATTGCTATCGTCAGGCGTTGGTGTTGGATGGCGTCCACGGAGAGGCCTTGTTGGGCATGGCCCGGGTGGCTTTGGAGATGGGGGATGCGGATGGGGCTCGGGCATCTTTGGAGCGGATGAAACCCAAGGATCGGGAACGGGCGGAAGCCAAGGCGCTGATTGCCCGGCTGGCATTCGGGGCCGCGGAGTCCGATCTGGAGGCGTTACGCGCGCAGGTTGCGGGGAATGCCGAGGATCTGGAGGCGCGCCTGGCGCTTGGAGAGGCATTGGTAGCCCGTGAGCAGTATGCGGAGGGGATGGATTGTTTCCTGGAGGTGGTGCGGCGTGATCGGGGGCTTGGGGATGATGCGGGACGCAAGGCGTTGTTGCGGGTGTTTGATCTGTTGGGTCCGGGACACCCGTTGATTCGCAGCTATCGGCAGAAACTTTCGGCGTTGTTGTTTGCTTAGAGACTTCAGGGCGTGTTGACATAGGAAGACAGCGAGCCTTCAGACAGGGCGCGATTTATCTAAACCGCATCCATAACGGGATGCGTCGTTTTCCAACAGGCCGCGTGCAAGATGTGGGAGTCGTTTCCAAAAAACGGAAACGACTCCCACGAAGGCGGCGCGCAGCGCATTTTTCGCAAAAGACGCGAAAAATGCTTCTTTTGAAGAGCGCGTTAAAGTCAAAAACCTGGGAGATGAATCTCCCAGGCCCTCTCCTTTTTTACCAGTAAAAACGACACGTTCCACGCTGGGTGCGGTTTAACCTGGATCCGGCAGTTGCGGGTGATTGCATGAGCTGACATATTGGTTCATATGGTGAATTGTAAGAAACCGAAGTTGCCTTGTTGGTGATGAGGCTTTCTTCCGATTTGCCCTATGGATCAATAGGTTGCCGCAGGTGATTGCCCGCAACTGCCGGATCTGGGTTTAAGCTGCGCAGCATGGTCGTATGTGCGCAGCGAGGGCCTGACGCCGTATCAAGGCCGCTGACGGCATATGTCAACACGCCCTGGTCACGCTTCAGGATTCCTGACAGTTGCCGAGGAACTCTGTTCTGGAGTTCCTCGGTAAAAAAATGGTGTAAAATCGAATCTCGGAGCGCTGCCTTTGCACGTAAGCCGGGGCTTTTGCGGTCTCCGGATCCCTGCCGAGGCAGGGGTGTGGCCTCACGGGCACCGCATCAACAACAGACCTGCGAACGTCCGGAGGCCTTGGCGCGATACAACGCCGCATCCGCACTCTGCCACCACGCCTCCAACGTCGTATGCTCCGGCATCCAAAGCGCCAACCCCACACTCACCCCGAGCGATGTACAGCCCGGCGCACCCAGGTTCAACGCCCGCACCGCCTTGCATAAACGCTCCATCAACAGATTGGCGTTCTCCAGAGAGGTGCTCGGCAGGATCATGGCAAATTCGTCCCCACCTACACGCGCCAACAGATCGGAATCACGCACAATGCGTGCAAAGGTCTTCGACACCTTCTGCAACACCACATCCCCTTCACCATGCCCCAGGCGGTCGTTGATCGCCTTGAAATGGTCCAGATCCAAACAGGCCAAAACCAGAGGATTGCCGTGCCGGTTGGCATGCGCCATCTCCAACGATGCGCGCTCTTCGAAAACCCGACGATTGACCAACCCGGTCAAACTGTCACGCCGCGCCTGATCGTAAAGATCCTCATAGGCCAGCGCCCGCTCCAAAGGACCACGCAACTCCTCCAACACCTCAGCCTCCAGATGCTCGAATGGCGCGGAGGAGAGTTCGGCGCATTCGTGAATCACCAGCAGACAGTCATGGTTGTTCGGATCCAGGGGCCATAGGTGATAAAAACGCCCCACACTCGTCAGATATCCGGATCGCTTCTCACGCAAGGGGTGTTGCATCAACTCCTGGGCGATCTCACGCAAATTCTGCCGGTCTGGTCCGTGACTCGAACAGGCGGTGTGGATGCGTCGGTCAAAGCGGCGATAGGCCACCAGGTTGTGCGGCATCACCGGGACCAGCCAGCGGGAGATGGCATCGATCATCGAATCCAGATCCAAAGACATGCCGAGCTGGCGGTGCAGATCATAAATCCGCCCGAGTCGCTCAGTCTCCTTGCGATACTCTTCGATCTCCTCGATGAGGGCGCGCGGCTGCTTGGCAAAGAGTGCCGGATTGATCGTCGCCTTGCGGCGGTTTTCCAGTGAAATGCTGATTCCCATGGGAAGACTCCAGACTTGTGGCAATGCATGCCAGGGTGCCGAACGGAACCATCCGTTCGGATGATCGGCTGTTCATCCGGGCTTCTAGCCAAGTTCATGCCAATTTTTCGGAGTTTTCCAGATAACGTGCAGAGATATGATCTTAAAAGGGAAAATCAGATTTTCACAAACCATGGGCCGCCGTGCGGATCGACGAAGGAATCGGCAAAAAATGCCGAATTATCGCAACTTTTAGGACGTGGCGCCCTTCACAGGCAGCGCGTGCTCACAGGGTGCTTGGTGATGTCATTCATGGATTCACCAAACTCGCGAAGTTAGAAGTCAATTCGCACTTCGCTCCCGAATTGTCTTGACATCGGGCCGCCATCGCATCGGGTCAACGCGCACCTGGAGAAAAAACGCTCAACAATAGCGTTTTTTCTCCAGGAATGCGTCACCCTCTTCCTGTTGGACCTGGGCCTTGAACACACATTTTTGACAGTGGGATTTCTTGTACTGGAAGGTGCCGAGTTTGTCGTTGGGGTCGCCGCAGGACGAGACGGAGCAAAAGGTGCCCTCGATGTTCCAGCAGGCGCGACCGGCGTCGCGACCGCCATTGATGCCATCATAGGCCGCGATCAGGCTGACCGGGCAGTAGCTGCCGTCCTGATTGGGCGCGTGGCGACTGCGACCACAGTTGAAAAATTCCCAGCAGTTCTGTTTGCTTTCCACGACGTCAACCCTCATTTCGATCCTTCGGTGATGTCGCCAGACCGGGAGGAATCCTCCAGGAGTGCGGCTTCCATGTACAACAGATCCAACAGATCGAACAGTCGGTCCTTGATGGTGTTGAATTCGGCCATCTTGGTCTCGGCGGCTTGAGTGTCACCGATGCTCGCCAAACGGACGGTTTCACGGGCTACATCGTGGACCTGCAGATGAACGTCACCCACCTGGTTGAAAATGTCAAGCGTGCCGAATCGCTGGACGCCATCTGCGTAATACCATTTGCCAAAATCGCATTCACGGCCACTGGCCACCTGTTCAGGTTTGAGAGCGCTGCGTCCGCGGAGGACGTGTTCGAGTTTTCCGAGCCATTTGAGAGCCTGTTGCCGAATGGCTCGACAAGGCCACAAATCGGTCGTCTAGCCTCAACCTGTCTTCATCAGGCTGTTTTT
>JADFZD010000240.1 GCA_015232705.1 Magnetococcales bacterium
GATGATGCCCATGCTCTTCTGTGCGTCGTTGGAGCCGTGCGAAAAGGCCAAACCAGCGGCGGTGAGAAACTGCGCCCTGCGCAACGGCTTGTTGACCGCAGGCGTGGCCTTGCGCAGCAACCCGTAGATCATGCGGCTCATGAGGAAGCCAACCCAAAAACCGAGGATCGGTGAGAGAATCAGCGAGGCCACGATCTTCATGAAGCCATGGAGTTTGCCACTGGCCAGTTCGTTAACGCCCCAAAGGACGTGATCCGAGGTGGTGGCAGCCAGCACCGCGCCGATCAGACCACCCACGAGGGCGTGGGAGGAGGAGGAGGGCAGACCGAACCACCAGGTCAGCAGGTTCCAGAAGATGGCCCCAAAGATGCCGCACAGGATGATTCCGATCGCGACGGCCTTGGGAAGATCCCCGATGTTGATGAATTTTCCGAGGGTGTTGGCCACCGCAGTACCGCCCAGGACCGGCCCGAGCAGTTCGAAGGTGGCTACGACGATCACCGATTGGATCGGGGTCATGGCGCGCGAGGCGATGATGGTGCCGATGATATTGGAGGCGTCGTGGAAGCCGTTGGTGTAGTCGAAAAGCAGGACGATGACTACGGCCACCACGGTCAATGTATACAGGGTATCCATGGGTTCCTTTCCCTTGTGAGGCATTTGTGGAGTGCGATGGCGGAGCGGGCCGTTGTGTTGCAGGATGCATCGGATTCCGGAAAAATCGACGAACAAAAATCCCCTCCGATCCTGTTTCACCGGATTGCCTCATCCTTGGATTCAACAAGGCAAGGCCAGCGGTTGCAAGAATCAGATCAGCAAGATCGTTGTTGAAGAGTCGCTATGAAGGCATGACGACCGTTTGCTCCGGGCATGGACACAAACGACATGCCATGATCGGAGTTGGTCCGTGTCTTCTTGGATTCTTCACGTTGGGAAGTTCGTTCGGGCTTTTGGTTGCTTAGACCGGTTCGAAAGTTAGCGCGCGTTACGAACGGTGATCGCATGGTCAAAAGGCCTTGGGAAAGTCCCTCGGTGCCGTTTTTTCAGGGTATTGACGTACCCATCCCGTGAATCATAGCGTGACGGGCGCGGGTCTGGAAGGGGATTTCGTAGAGTGGTGAAAAATTTTTTTCAGATCAAGGAGGTCGTCTTGTCTCATTGTATGTTAATTGTTGATTTTAATTAAATATTAACCTTAAATTTACATGATTGTCCGTGTTGCATTTTTTTCAGGGGTGTCGCCGGAAGCGCACTTTTGCCTTCGGAATATCCATGGAACGGTTCCCAGGGACGTGCAGATCAACGGGTGGTCACCTCCCCTTGGACTGGAAACATCTCCTCCTTGCGGATGGCAGCATAGTCGAGCACGCGTCCCCCATAGGCCGCTGTGAAAGCCTCGGCCGGGGCATGGTCGGCAAAGGGTACCACCTCCGCTCCGCCCATGCCCCCTTCTCGGCGTGAGCCGAGGACGAAAAAGGCTTTGGTTGCATCGATCCAGGTGCCAGCCTGTGGCGCCTGCCAATCGGCGCGTCCCATGTCATGGACATAGAAGGCGCGGATGCGGCGCGTGGCTCCTTCCAGTTGCAGGTAAGCCAAAGCGTCGCGGATGGACGAAAACCACAAGGGGGCTGTTTCGCCAGCTACATGGAGTTGTCCCTTGGGGCCAGGATGTTCCGCCAAGGTCATGCCGCAGTAGAATCCCTTGGTAGCGTTGGTCGGCTCCAGGGGTGCGGGTGGCTTATCATCCAGGCTGTTGCCGCAAGCGGTCAACAGCAGCGTGAGTATCAGGCACGCGAATCGGTTCATGCCGGACTCCTTTTTTCAATCAGATCGAGATCAGTTGCAAAACCGGAGTCCCTTAAGAGTCGCGGGAAGTAGGATCTGAGACTCCGTTCGTGGTCGGAAAGTTCCCCATTCATGGATTGGGATCCCAGTTACAACTCGCGACGCCGGAAGATGGCGATCGCTGCCGCAAGGGGGACAACGATCCAGGACAGCAGTGCGCCGAGAAGCATGCCAGGGGAGAAATCAATCTGCCCGGAGAGTCCGGCCAATCCGGAGAAGGTGCGGGTGTTCTCGAAGGCGGTGAGATTGTAGAGTCGGAAGATGTCTGTGGGATTTCCCATCAACAGCCATGGAAAGAGTTTTTCATGGATTTGGCCCTTGGTGGCGACCAAAACGCCGAGCAGTCCCATATCGTAGAGCACCACGAACAGCAGCCACAAACCGATGGCCACGCCGGCGGCACCACCCCTTTCCCGCGCGATGGCGCTCACCAGGTAGGCCAGGGCGATAAAGACCGCGCCCAGCAGGACCGAGCTTCCAACCAGGGCGCCGAAGGCCCGCCAACTCTCCGGATCGGCCCCTTCGATCTGAAGTCCCACGGCGATGCCGGCAGCCCCGTACCCGACAATGGTGGCCACGGCCAGCACCCCGACCTGACCGAGAAATTTCCCCAGCACCACCTGGGCGCGGGTGACTGGGTGAGCGAGCAGCAGCAACAGCGTGCCACGCTCCATCTCGCCGACCAGGGCGTCGTGGGAGAGCATCAGGGCAATCAGCGGCACCAGAAAGATGGTGAGACTGGAGAGGCTCACCACGGTCACGGCCAGAGGGTTGGTACCAAGCTGTCCCGTGGGCGCGCTTCCGAGAAAAAAAAACAAAAATGCCAAACC
>JADFZD010000241.1 GCA_015232705.1 Magnetococcales bacterium
TCATGCCATCATTCGAAACCGCCGGTTTTAGGATCCTGCAAGTCAGAGGCTGTCTGGCAATAGCCGAACGGCCTCTGGCCTGTCAACAATGCCATCCTCCCAAGGGAGACTCCACAACACATGGGTGTGATCAAGAAAATCCTCTATCGTGGCCAGATCCTCGGAAAACCGCGGCATCGCAACCTCTTCCTGGATATGGAAGAAAACATCCACATTCACTTCCGCGATCTGCGCATCGAGTTGAGCCGGAACGAATTCGAGGAGATCAGCACGATCTTCAACCGTCAGTCTGCGGAATTGATGGGCATCATCCATGAGAAAAACTATCAGGATGGCAAGTTGGCCAACGCCAACCAGGACGATGTCCGCATCTGGACCGAATCGCAACTGAAACATCCGGTGGTTTACCACCCGCAACGGATCTCCATCGAGGCGTGCAGCGACGGGTACCATCTGCACTACCGCAACTACAAAATCCTTATCGACGAGGCCGATTTTCGAGAGTTGCACCGGCAGTTCCAGAGGCTCGACCCAGACACACCATGCGCATCTGGCTACTCGGAGGTGCTGGAGTTGCTGGAAGCCAACGAACTGGATTTCATGCTCGACTCGGGCAACGCCCCCGGAGAGAGCATGAGCCTGCTGGTGGCCCCGCACCACATGCCCAAGGTGCGCGACATCTTCAAGCTGATCGGCTTTTCGCGTGAGGAGACTCCGGAGGGGATCGTCTATCAGGGCGAAAAACTCAAGGTTCTGGCGCGCCCCACCCGCAAGGAGGGAGGGCCGGATTTTCGCGCCATGCGTGGTCTGAACCATGGCGAACGGCTGGTGGCGTTTTTAAGTCGCCAGGGAAGCGCTCTGGATCCCGACCGACTCAACCGCATCAAATGCCAGGTGATCGATCTCTATCACGCCCTGGTCGCCGGCCAACCGGCCCAGGTGATCTGCGATCCACAATTCTGGCTCATCACGCCAGGCAACGACCGAGTGATCTTTCCCCATGCCCTCGATCCCACCCCGGACGCTGCCAAGGTGCTCTACCGCAACTGGAGCACCCTTCTGGCGCGCCTGGAGATGAACTTCGTCAAGCCGACCAAGATCACCTTTGCACCCGAAGCACAGAGTGCCCTGCAGACGCGGGTGCACGACACCTTGCGGAGCGAGGTGGCATCGCGTGCGGCGGTGGAACGGCTCTATCTGATGGGATCGGCGCTGCGCGGAGACATGGGCCATTATCAGGCCCCCTTCGTCCATGGGCCCAACGCCAAGCTCGGCTCGGACGTGGACATCCTGATCGAAATTCATCCAGACCGCGAAGAGGCGCTTCCCCCTGGCTGGCAACTGATCAATCCGGAATCCGCTTCCAGCGGATGCGCGGTCTACCACATCACCCAGATCCCGCTTGCCATGGATGTCAGCCGCTGGACCTCGCTGCATCCGCGCATCCCCTTCATGCACCATCTGGTGGATGCCTATATCTTCTTCCCCTCCCGAGGCAATCGTGCGGCCAAGGATGCTTTCCTGAAGAAATTCGGCGCCAAACTGCTTCATGATCGCAACAAGGATGCCGCACCCCAGACTGTGGGCGATCTCCAGACGCTGACCGAACAGGTACGCGCCCGCTACGGCATGCCCGAGGCGCTGCTGGAAACCATGAAGGTTTCGACCGAAAATCTCCTCTACCGGCTGTTCAACGGCCCACAGGAATCGATCCTGAAGCTGCACAAGGTCTCTGGCAACTACCACAGTCATCGTATCGCCGAGCATACTGCCTATGAGGCCACGCTGATCCGCCATCTGGTGGCCTGCGGCGTACCCACGGCGGACATCCTGCCGATGCTGCCGGACACCGACAGCACGCTCAACGGCTATCCCGCTCTGCTCTTCGAACGCATTCCCGGCGCGCCGCAATCCAAGCCTGAATACCCCTTGGATAAAATCGGACCTGCCCTGGCACGCATCCACCAAGTGCAGATCGACTCCCCCTTGCCCCTGGAGGCCCATTTCACCTTCGAGGACTCCTGCCAGATGTGGCTGCCCTATTTTGCCACCTACCGGGAGAGTCCGATATTGACTCCGGAATTGAAGAGCGCCTTTGACCAACTCGCCCCGCGCATCACCCCGTTTTTGGACGAAGTCTTCCGTACAAGCCTCCACGACGGCTGCCATGCACTCCACAATCACGGCGATGTCACCCCGAAAAACGTGATCATCACCCCAGAGGGCGAAACCTGTTTCTTTGATTTCAACAACTGTTATCACGGTCCCAGATTGTTGGATCTCATCGATGGCGGCATCGAGTTCTCGCTGGCGGACAAATACATCCATCTGGCTGAGTTTGCCCGTTTTGACCAGCTTGTCGGCCATTATGTCGCGGCATCACCCTTGAACGAGGCCGAAAACCGCTCCCTGCCCCAATGGATCGACCTGTTGGGCTTGATCAAGTTCATCAAGGAGGTACGGGTTTTCGTCGAGAAGCCTCACGAGGCGTTACGCCTGAAACGGGCTTTGGGGATCGCCCATTTCCTCCTTGCCCGGAGGCCGGGTTGACCTTGCATCGACGTTTGTCGCGCGATCTTCTCCGGTTGCCGCTGATCCTCTTGATGTATGCCTGGAGCGGATCGGACAGCTTGGCGCGCGCAGAAACGGTATTCGGCATTCGTTTTTTTGGTGAG
>JADFZD010000242.1 GCA_015232705.1 Magnetococcales bacterium
GAAAACAGTGCATTGCCGACCACGCCCAGGGATTCGGACTGGCCGATGAACAACAAGATCGGTCTGCTGCAGAGGAGAGTCTATGGTTTTTCAGATATGGAGTTCTTCAAGCTGAAAATCATGGCGTTGCACGAGGCCACGGCCGTCCTGATTGGGTGATCTTACCCCCTCAGGTACGCTTCCGCCGGAAGAGCCATTTTTCGGCTTTCAAGCGGGTCCGCTCGAACTTCTCCCCGGACTGCTCGGCCAACGGGGTCTACTACTTTCCGTTGGCCTTCTCGACCTCCTTCGTATTCAACACGCTGCCATAATTGTGCTTCTGGTTAATCTTTTACTCCCAGGGATTCAAAATCCAAACACCCGTAGATGCAAAGTCTGCAACGTTTCTGGTTACCAACGTCATGCCATGGACCAGAGCTGTTGCAGCAATCAATCCGTCGCGAACAGGATGGGGATCGGGCACATGAAATTTTGCACTTTGAATGGCAACCAAAGCGTCAATCGGAAGGATACGGTCGGCAAACGCTGGAATCACATGATGATTCAACCACTCCCGTAATCGTTTCCCTTGAGCAGAATCACGGCGTTCGGTCAACAAAACGCCGATCTCCAACTCCTGCAGCGTAATGACCGACAAAAACAGCGCATTCACATCCACATGGTTCGCCCAGGCAACAACTCTGACATCCGCCTTGTTGGTTCGGGCTTTCCGAAGTTCAGAGATGACATTGGTATCCAACAGGTAGTTCATGAGAAATCTGCCGCCCGGGCAAGATCACGCAACTGTGGAATTTCCAATTCCGTATTCTCCTCTCCGTCAGGCATGGCCAATAAGTCCGTGATCTTTGTGCCTTGTCCAGAGAGTTGTTGGTAGGCATCGAAGGTCAGCAGAACATGAGCAGGTCTACCGCGATCGGTGATGAACACAGGACCACTCATGGCTGCCCGCTTGGCTCTGCTGGCGTCCTGATTGAACTGGCGACTGGAAATGGTCGTGATGCTCATGCAATGCCTCGATCCATAGGTGTAGGTATGTAGACACAAAATATTCTCGTATGTTCGTTCCGTCAACAATAAAGCACAAAAAAATCATTCCGCATAAACAGGAGAACCACCATGCCTTCTTCGCAATGGAGCCTCATCGGCGCCGGAGAGATCTACATAGGTCCACGCAGCGGCGGCATGCTGCGCTCCGTGGGCCAGACCAAGGAGTTCAAACTGGAGGTCAAGGACGAGACCAAGGAGATGCGCGATTACGTGAACGGCGGCGGCACCGCCGACAGCGTGACCGTGATCGATAAAGTAGAAGCCACTTTTCAGTTCCAGAGCCTGTCCGCCAAGAATCTCGCCCTGGCCCTGCGCGGCGCGACAGCGGACGAGGCCTCGTCGGTGGTGAGTAGTCAGGCGCACACGGCTTATGCCGGCGGGCTGATCCCGGTGGATGGCATCGGACCGACAGCGGTGTCGGTTGCCGTCTCTCCCCCTGCCTGGGTGGCGGGCGCGGTGCGAGTGGCCGGTGATCTGATCAAGCCGACCATAGGTACACACTTTTACCGCTGCAAGAGTCCTGGAACCAGCGCCGCAGCCAACGAACCCACATGGAAGACCGACGGCACCGACACCACGGATGGCAGCGCGGTGTGGCAGGACATGGGGCTCATGCTGCTCACCGCCGGTGAGTTCCAGATCAACTCCGCAGGCATCTTCATCCCGGAGACCTCCAGCAAGATCGCTGCCACCGGCACGCCGGTGACCATCGGCTATACCACGACCGCCTCCACGATCGTCCAGACCTTGGTCGCATCCGCCGGCGAGTACCGGGTGGTGTTCGCGGGCAAGAACATGGCCCGAGGCGGCAAGCCGATGAAAGTCGAGCTGTTCCGCACCAAGTTCGGTGTCCCGAAGGATATCTCCTTCCTGGGCGATGACTTCGTAAGCCTCACCCTGACCGCCAACGTCCTCAAGGACGACACCCGTCTCGGCGAGGATATCAGCGCCTACTGCACCATCTCCATGGCCGAGGAGTGATGACCCATGCGCCGCACCAAATCGATCGAACTGGCCGGGATCACGATCACCGTCCGGGAGTTGCCCCTGGCCGAATTGCGCGTCTGGTTCAAGAGTCTGGACGATGCCCAGGCGGATCTGATCACCGACGGGCTGTTCGAGTCCGCCTCCTTGCGGGATGTGGCACGCATGACGGATCTGGAGCTTGAGGCCATGGACGTGCTGCTGCCCTCGGAGATCGAGGCCCTGCTTGCGGTGTGCAGGGAGCTGAATCCCCATTTTTTCCAACTGCGGGCCAGACTGCGGACGGCGATGCTGGAGGTCGCCCAGACAGCACGGCCCGCATAGAACTGGCCAATCGCCTGGATCGCACGGCCTGCACCCTGATCCGACTCGGTCATGCCCAGGTGTGGGACTACCCATGGGATCTCTTCCTGACCGCCATTGACGAGGCATGCTCCCGGTGACGCAAGAATCGCTCGTTTTCACCATCGGTGTCGATCCCGGCTCGATTGCGACCGGCATGGCCAAGGCTCGTGACTTGCTGACCGGCAGCCTCAAGGCCATGGGCACGGCGGCCCAGCGCGAGGTGAAGTGGACCCAATCATCAAGACAATTTCACACGCAAGATAAGCTCTAAACTGTTTAAACTTTTTTCATTGAACAC
>JADFZD010000243.1 GCA_015232705.1 Magnetococcales bacterium
AAAAAGCAATCACCATCGGATGGCGAACACCCAACTCCAGCCGCCGCAAGGGAGACGACCATGATCACGATGCATATCCATGGCACCCCACTCCAATTCGACTCCCACCTGATCGCGGAGCGAGAGGCTTTGACCCATCTTCGTGAAATTCATGCGCGGGTGATGCGCGCCAGGACACTCGCCAGAACCTTCGCCGGACTGCTCTATGCGTTGCCCTTCCGCAACCGGGCCCAAGAGCAGGCAGCCCACCTGCGTCAGGAGGCAAGATTCTGGCATGAGATCCGCCGCGCCGCCACCCACGCCCGTCTCTGCTCCTGAGCACAAGGCAACACGGTCGCTCTGGATGAGATGGAGAATGAGACCTATGGGAGAACCGTCATCATGCTCACTGACGCATTCAGACACATGGGCCGCACCTACCAGGCCGGCGAGATCGTCTATCGCCAGGGAGATCCCGCAGAGCAGTTCTATGTGATTCAAAGCGGACGCGTGGTCATCACCCGGGAAACCCCCACCGGACAGACGCTGCTGGTCGAATCCGGAGACGGAGAGGTGTTCGGTATCGTCTCGCTGTTTCTGGCCGGACGCCGCCGTTTCTCAACCGCGCGGGCCGCGGTCGAATCGGTCATCATGAGTGTGGATGCCAAAGTTTTCATGACCCGACTCCATCAGGACCCCTCCATCGCCTTTCGTGTCATCCGCCACCTCTCTCAACGGATCCACGATCTCGATCAGGCCCTGCCGACCTCCCGACGGGCGCGACTGAATGTGCATGACTTTTCCGTGGGGCACCACTTTCTGGTGGTGGAGGACGAAATCGAATTCTACAGTCTCATCACCGCCTGGCTGAGACCGGATGACGCATCACAGGAATCCCCTTGCCTGCTCGGCTCCTGCAACCTCACCCATGCCTGGAACCGACACGAGGCCGAACAACTGCTGGCAGACGAAAAGTTCGACCTCATCCTGCTCGATCTCAATCTCCCGGACAGTCACGGTTACGATGAGACCTTCGTCAAGATCCATGACACCTCGTTGGATATCCCCATCATCGTTTTCACCGGCATGGATGACGATCATCAGGCGGTCTTGGCCGTGGAGGCCGGTGCGCAGGATTATCTGATCAAGGGAGAGGTAAACCGTCGGGCATTTCATCGCGCCATAAGGCATGCCCTGTCCCGACACGATCTCTACCATAAATCCTTGACCGAAGCCGAGGTAAAACCGGAAAATCATGTGGAAAGATTTTCCTTCAACCTCTTCGACTGGTCGGTCAAGGCCGAACACCGAATTCGGGCCTGACGAACACATCCATCGCCCCTTGAATGTGGAGAACCAAATCATCATGGAAAACAATACCGGAATCGGCAGTGTCGTCAAGTCGGGACTCTTCACGGAGTCCGAAAAAGAGGATGAAGTGCTCACCCGGCATCCAGTCGTCGTGAGTGTCTCGCGCAACTTTGGCGCCAACGGCGGCAAGATCGCCGAACTCCTTGCCGAACGGCTCGGCGTGATCTGCTATGGTCACTCGATGATCGACGAAATGATGAACAAAACCCATACCACCAAAAAGCTCATGACGCTCATGGACGAAAAACTCCCGCGCGCCATCGACAGCTTCCTTTACTCTCTGTTCGTCAAACCCGACAACTCGGTGGCAGGCTACTACAAGAACCTCATCAAGACCGTGCTCAACATCTCCAAGCTCGGCGGCGTGATCGTCGGACGTGGCGCACGCCTGATCCTCGCCCATGACCCACTGGTCTTCCGCGTGAACATCGAAGGGTCGCGCGATGTCTGCATAAAACGGGTCGCCGATCGGGAGGGACTCCCCCAGGATGCCGCCAAACGCAAACTCATCAGCACCGAAAAAGATCGCTCGGCCTTCATGAAAGGGTTGTTCAAACGCTATCCGAACACCCGTACCTACTATGATCTCGTGCTCAATTCCGATCGCATCGACCCGGTGCATGCCGTGGATATCATCGTGCATGCCATGGAACGGATGGGCTACATCTCCTCCGAGCAGGCCAACGCCCCGCAACACCACGCCGTGCCCCTGGAGGTCCGTCCGCTCCCGCCGATCCATCTCGGTCTGCACTTTTTGATCGTCGAGGACGAAGCCGAATTCTACTCCCTGATCAAGGGATGGCTCGAAACCTGGCCGGTCACCGGCGACAAAAGCGACAAGGATGGTACCCGTTCGACCAATCCGATGGTCCACCTGACGCATGCCAAAAGCTTCCAGGAGGCTGAAGATTTCCTGGATCACAATCAGTTCGACCTGATCCTGCTCGATCTGAATCTCTCCGACAGCCGTGGTCTGGACGAGACCTTCGGGCGTATCAACAAAAAGATCCGCGACACCCCAATCATCGTTTTCACGGGCATCGACGATGAACAAAAAGCCGACCAGGCGGTCGCTCAGGGCGCGCAGGACTATCTGGTGAAGGGACAGGTCAACAAAAAAATCCTGGTGCGTTCGATCAAACATGCCCTGTCACGCTACCGGATCATGCGCTCCGGCAAGAAATGAGCATGAGCCTGCATGGCTTGAAGGAGTGATCTGACCATGGCTAAAATCCTGATCATCGACGACGACAAGGCTTTCCGGGTTCATCTCGGCACGTTGTTGCGTAATGCCGGTCATATGGTCATGGAGGTCGAATGC
>JADFZD010000244.1 GCA_015232705.1 Magnetococcales bacterium
ATGGCCACTTTGTCGTGGATCCCATGAATGGGGAGCTTGACCAGAGATAGAAGTGAACCATGTCCCAATGTTTTTTTACATCCCGCGCGCGTCCTAGCCAGCGGGATGAGTGGCGTCAACCCTTCAAGTCGGTCAACTCCCCGCGAGTGCTTTCATGTTTAAATTTTTCTTTTTTTTGGCGCTGTTTGGTGGCATCATCTACTATCTGATGCGCCGGCACAACATCCAGATCTCCTTGAGTCCCAGTGGACAGGAGGCATTGTCGGGAACGGCCCGCAGACTCTGGCTGTTGGTTCTGAGAAAAATCGGTCTGGCATAAGGGCGTATGGATGGTTGCGTCAGCGACCTCGATACAACGTTGCCACGCCCCTTCGCTGCTCACATACGAGCGTGCATGCCGCGCAGTTCTCGTCGCGCCTTGTCTGAAGATTCGCAGGCTTCATCTGTCAACAGCCACGGCTCCAAAGACGCATCACTCCACGCAGTAGTAACGGGCAGAAATCTCTGCCGTGGAACGTTCCAGTTTGGCCAAATCACGCTCCTTGCGCTGGATTTCGGCCTGAAGTGTGGTGATCGACTCGCCGATGAAGGCACGAATGGACTGTCCGTGACCATCAGTCGGGGTGGAGGCCAATCGGACGCCGAAATCCTTCAGGGCGGTATGATATCCGTTCAAATCCTCCTTCAACCGTTCGATCTCGACCCGCTTGCCTTCGAGCTGTTCCATCAGCCCCGCACCCTTGCGGATATTCCCCCGATTGAAATAGTCCGCGCGCCGATCCATGAAAGTCTGTTGTGCCGCCCGGAAACGGGAGGTCAACTCTCTGGACCAGCCAGGAGCCGTATGCTCCAGGAACTCCCAGCGTTCTCGCAACTGACGGAACTCCTTGGCACCCTTGCGCCACTCCGTGGACCAGGCCAATGCCTCGGCCCGTTCCACCAGGCCGACCACTTCGGGACGAAGTGGGTCATGGCCGACAGAATCGACAGGATCCGAGGCGATCATCAGGAGACCACCTGGAAGGCACGGATCGCTCCCTCACCGGTCTTGACATATCCAATGGGCTGGGTCTTGACCAGACTTTGCACCAGGGCGAACGTGGTTTCGGAAAGGACGATATCTCCGGCAGGAGCCACCTCTTGAACCCGACGGGCCAGATCGACACTCTCGCCGATCATCAGGATGCCCTTGTCGCGTCCGGAAAGAGTGTCCATGGCGCCGACAATCACCCGTCCGGAGTGAATGCCCGTCTGGATGCGCAGTTCCTTGTTGTCGGTGCGGCGTCGGATCTCCGGCAAGGCAGCCTGCATGGCTCGGGCGCACTCGATCGCCTGCATGGCTCCTTTGTCCTGATTGCCGAATGAGACAAACAGATGATCCTCTTCGATGCGATCCACCACCGCCTCGCAGTGATCCAGCACCTCTCCGAGGGCAGCGAAGTGGTTGTTGAGGAGGGTGATCAGCGTCTTGGGATCCAGCGTTTTGCTCAAGGTGCGGAAATCGGCGATCCCCACGCAAAGAATCGTGCGGAATTGATCGTTGGCCAGGGTGGTTTGTCCTGAGGTGATCTGATCGGCAAAGTAGTGGCCCAGTTGGCGGTTCTGACGAGCCAGATGCTCCTCGGAGAGCACCCGTTCGATCTCGGCCAGGAAACGGTCAGCCTGGAACGGTTTGGTGATGAAGGCCTGGATGCCCAGGGATTTGACGCGCACCTCATCTTGTTTGGCGTCACGAGCGGTGACGAATATGATTGGCATCTTCTGCCAGGGTGAGGGTTCCTGACGCACCTTCATGCAGAGATCCAGACCGTTCATGTGGGGCATGTCGTAGTCGGAGATCATCAGGTGATAGCGTTTTTCGCGCAACTTGGCCAGGGCCGCGACACCGTGCTCCACCGAATCTGCGGAGAGGCCATGGGAGCGCAGCGCGGTAAGCATCATGCCGCGAATCACCGCCGAATCATCGACGATCAGAATCCGTTCCGGTCGGGAAATTTCGTAGCGACCACTTTTGATCAGACGCTTGACGCGGGAGAGCATTTCATGGACGAGCACCGGTTTGGTAAGGTAATCGTCCGCGCCGGCTGCAAAGCCGCGTGACACCGCCTCGGCGGAGTCCAAAGAGGTCACCAGGACGAAGGGGATATCCTCGGTGCGGGAGGCACGGATGCTTTTGCAGAGGGAAATGCCATCCATGACCGGCATTTCCACATCCGAAAGGATCAGGTCGATGCGCCCGTTGCGTTCGTCGATGATTTCGGTGGCCTCGCGACCATCCCAGGCTTCGATGACCTCATAGCCCTCCTCTTTAAGAGGCGGAACCACCGTGCGGTGCAACAAATCGCTGTCATCGACGTAGAGAATCACCGGTTTGACCACGGAGAGGAGATTCGCGGTCTCGATGACATCCACCGAGGAAAAGGGCATGGTCAGGAAGCGATCGGCACGATGCTCAATTGCCTGTTCGCGCACCTTGGGATTGGAGGAGAGAAAAACGATGCGCGTGGCGGAGAGGATAGGTTCTTTCTTGATGCGATCGCACACCTCCAGACCATTGGCGTGGGTCAATTCGGTACGCAGAAAAATGATGTCCGGCGGATCATCGACCATGGCCTGAAAGAATTCGGCATTGCCTGATTGCAGCATGGTCACGGCAAAGCCATGGC
>JADFZD010000245.1 GCA_015232705.1 Magnetococcales bacterium
AACTCCAGTCCGTCAGAAGGCCTGCTGGACCGGCTCCCCACGCGGTGGGGGAAGTTTGGCATTTTTGACGCTCTTGTCCGGCATGCCCGACGGCTGGGCGGCGCTCTCCTGGGGTTGGGGCGCAGGGGCGCCTGCCCCCTGATTGGCAGCAGCCTGCGGGGCCTCATCCTGCTCCACGCCACGCCGGGCGGCAATCGGCACCCCGATCGCCTCGGAGAGCTGCACCGCATCGGCAATATCCATGCGATTCAGGATCTTGGCGGCCACCTTCTCGGGTACCGCCTTGAGCGCCTTGACCGCCGTATCGCGATCCATGGCCATCAGACTCGAAGCCGCCTGCTTGGGCTTCATGCCGGAGTAGATCTTCGCCAGCCGCTTGATGTTGGCGTCATCCGCCTCCTTTTCGCGATCCAGATCGGCACGGATGGTCTCACGCAGCTGCTCCAGGGCGGTGATGCGCTTTTGCATCTTCTCCTCAAGCCGCTTGAGATCCGCTTCGCGCAACTCCAGCATCTTCTCACGCTCATCCATGGCCAGACGCCGCTTTTCGAGCGACTCCAACAGCGCAATCGGATCCCGAATCAGACCCACATCCGCAGCCTTGCTGCTCTTGGCCTTCTCCTCGTGCTCCGCGACCCAGGCCGGAACCGCTCCGGCGATCAATACGACGAGCAACGCCGCCACGCTCACGATCCAACGGGTACGCTTGGTCATGTTCACGCCAAATTCCTCCTTGTCTGATACTGTCCGGCAGGATCACGCCCGATCCGATTGATTGCCACGAAATCCAACTCCTTGTTCTCCTGACGCTTCGCCTCCTGTTTCAAACGCGCGCCCTCTTTCTCGGCCAGCTTCTCCGACTGCTGCAAACGCATGCGCGCCTCGTGCCAGGCGGCACGCGCCTGCTCGGAGTCGTGACGGGCACGGTGCAACATCTGCTCCAACCTCTGCCGTCGCCACGCCTGTCCCGCGAGAAAAGACTGCATCAACCCCGCATCCGGACGCCCGGCCCCAGGATTGGCCAACGCCTCGATGGCGGCACGCTGTTCCTCGGCGGTCTGACGATCCAACTCCGCCATGTGTTGCGTCAACTCCTCGATGCGTACCAGGGTGCGCGCGAACGCCTGGCCCGCTGCCTCCTCCTGGAGTCCACGCAGCTCCTCCAAACGCGAAAACCGATTCCCCACGCCCTGTCTCTCTCCCCTTGCTTCCGAATCTCACATCCCAAAGCGTATATATGACCGTCATGCGCTCTCGCCCATGGCGGAGACATTTCCGGCACGCCAACCTGCAAGCTGCGGAAGAACCGCGCACCGCCCCTACCCGAGGCGCTCCCGGCGCAGGTTTCCCGATAAAAAAGCAGCGCCACGCACGATTGGGACTCGCCTTTCTCCAACGGTTGTCGCAGACTGATGGCGCAATGGATTATCACAACTCATCTTGATCCCTATATCCGGTTTTTGCAACTATCATGCCCACCATCATGCCACACTTGCGTGCGCTGCTTCTGTCCCTGACGCTCGTCGGACTCCTCACGCTGGCTGTTCCCGCAACCGCCAGAGACAAGGAACTCATCGTCCTGGCCGTGGGACCGGAGACCACGGAAATCCTGCGCCGCCTGGGCGAACCCCTGGCGCGCGCGGCAGATCTCCCCCCCGAAGAGGTCCGTTTCCATGTGGTGCTCAACCCGGCGCTCAACGCCTTTGCCCTGCCGAACCGCAACATCGTCTTCAACAGCGGTTTGCTCCTCGCGGTCAAGGATCGCGACGAACTCGCCGGGGTCATGGCGCACGAGATCGGCCATCTCAAAGCCGGCCATCACCTGCAACTCGAAGCCCTCTCCAAACAGCTGTCGATCCAGACCATGATTTCCGCAGCTGCCGGCATGATCGCCGCCATGGCCTCGCGCAACGGACAGGTGGGGCAGGCGGTAATCAGCGGTGGAGCCGGCGCTGCCCAGCTCGACATGCTCGAAGCGATCCGCAACAAGGAGTCCCAATCCGATCGCATCGCCATCTCCTTGTTGGCCAAGGTGGGATTCAATCCCGAAGGGTTGGCCAGCTTCATGAACCGACTGGTGCAGCAGCAACGCATCTCTACCCTGCCTCCCCCCTATCTCCTGACCCATCCGATCTCCACCGAAAGGCTGCTTGACTCCAAGCGTATGGCCGCAGAGGAGCCGATCACCACCCCCCACAAAGCCGATCAGGCGGATAATCTCCTGTTGGCGCGCGCACGGATGGTACTCGAAGCCGAATCCAGCGAATTTCCGGAGGAGAGCATCACCCGTTTTCAGTCGCGATTGCGGCTTGAGCCGAATGATCTGGCTTTGGAGCAGGGGTTGGCCGAAGCCCTGCGTGCCGCCGGTCGGCTACCCGAGGCCGAGGCGTTGTGGAACAAGCTGCTCAAGAACCATCCCAAAGATCCCTATCTGTTGCGCCATCGCGGGGTGACCCGCATCGAGTTGGGGCGTTTTGCCGAGGCGGCACGGGATCTGGAGGAGGCGAGCGCTTTGCTGCCGGATCAGCCCGATCTGCGTTTTCGCATGGCGTTTGCCCTCAAGGAGCAAAAAAGACCGGAAGAGGCGACGCGCATTCTGCGCAAGTTGGCCTCCAAGGAGCCGGATGAGCCGCGTTATTGGTATCTGTTGGGTTTGGTCG
>JADFZD010000246.1 GCA_015232705.1 Magnetococcales bacterium
CCGCATCCAGCGTCTGGGGTGGGAGCTGGGTGCAGCGCTGATCCTTTTTCTCTCTGTTTTTCTGTACGCCTCTTGGGAGATTTTTCGACGTCAGGTGACCCGGCCCTTGTCACGCATGAGCGCCGTGCTGGAGGTGATTGCCGGCGGGGATCTGCGCTCGCGCCTGCCGGTGGATGCCGAAGCGCGCGATGAGGTGTCGAGCATTGGTCGGCATGTGAACACCATGGCCGACAGCCTGGAGGGGACCATTCTGGCCGTGCGTGCGCAATCGCGATCGCTGGTTGAGGGGATCGACGCCTTTTCCAAGGTGCGGGAGCAACTGGAGAGTGGCACCGGACAGACCACCTCGGTCTCCGAGGAGGTCGCCCGCTTCATGCAGGTGATCATCGGTGGCATCTGGGAGAGCGTCGAACGCTCCAAGGGGGCCGAGAGGGTGGCCCGACAGGCGGCGGAACAGGCGGTCGAGGGGGGCAGAACGGTGCGCGAGGCGATTACGGCCATGACCGAGGTGGCCGAGAAGACCGGGATCATTCAGGAGATCGCCCGACAGACCAATCTGTTGGCTTTGAATGCGGCGATCGAGGCGGCTCGGGCCGGAGATGTGGGACGGGGCTTTGCCGTGGTGGCTGGAGAGGTGCGCAAGCTGGCCGAGCGCAGCCGTGCGGCCTCCGAGGAGATCGGACGGATCACCGGAAATACGCTGGCCGTGGCGCGTCGTGTCGGAGAGGTGCTTGACAAGTTGGTGCCGGCGATCATTCGTACCGCCGAGGAGGTCAAGCGCATCGACCAGCTCTCCGGCAATCAGAACGATGGCGCGGCCCACATCTCCGAAGCGGTGAGCCGACTGGATCAGGTGGTGCGCGACAGCGTGGTCACCTCGGGACGAGTAAGCGACATCGCCCGCGAGTTGCAATCCGCCTCTGCCGCATTGGAAAGTGCCATCGAGGTGTTCAAGTTGCAGGCGGATGGGGAGAAGGGTGCCGGAGAAAGGGAACCCTGATTCTGATCGGCTTTTCGATCCATCATTGCGCCATCTGTATGGTGCGTGGGTTGAAGTTTCCAGGATTCGGGGTGACGTCAAAAACCAAGTCACAAGCACCTTGCACTCGGATCCCACCAGGGCAATGGGTCCCTGAACCTTGCCAGTAAAAATGTCATATCCCGTGATGGTTGCGGTTTGACCAATCGAAACCCACTGGGGAAACACGGTCTCCCTGTTTTTGCCCGTCAGACGGTTTTGCTCTTCTTGCTACGCTTCTCCACGTGTCGGCGATAGGCCATGTCGGAACCCTGGATGTGCTGTGTCAACCAGTTGCGCAGATATTGCAGGACATCGCTGGAGAGCGCGAAGGGATCCTCTTCCAGCTTTTTCTGAAACGCCGTCGCCTTTTCGGCGAACAGGCGATGCTCTTCCTTGTGAACGGCCAGATCGGGAAAATCGATTTCCTGCATATGGCGCTCTTCGCGGGTGAAGTGGGTGATTGTGTATGTCAGCAGTTCGTCGAGGATCTTGCCCAAGATCTTCTGCCCCTGGCTCGACTGCACAGCGGAGTGCAACTCGTTGATAAGACGAATCAGATTGCGATGATCGGCGTCGAGAGTTGGGACATCGACCTCCATTTTGGCGGTCCAGACGATCAGGGGGTGATCCGTGTCGAGTTGATCATTTCCGAGATAGAGCTTGTCCAGATGCTCGAACAGGCTGCGTTGCAGCGCACGGAAGTAAAGCAGAGCATCCCCGGCGGAGGATTCATGGTGCTCGTCCAGATGCATGACGATCTCGGCCCCGGTGATGTGCATCTGTTTATGAACCTCGCGCAGACGCTCAAAGATCGGGTTGCGCCCATAGGTCGATGACTTCTCTTCTTCCCAGGAGCAGAGGATGCACAAACGGTCAAGTTCCTCCTGGGTTAGTTCGGCGTTGCCGTGTGCGGCCAGTTCGAGGCGTCCCAGAACATGCAGGATGGCCTCCTTCACCTTGCGCACGTCAAACGGTTCGGGTCCGATATCCAGGCTTGACTGGGCGGCGTAGAGGGCGTCGGAGATGTTGCTGGCCACATCGCCCAGGGCGTGGAAATGGTTGACGGTGCCATGCAGGCGCGCCACAGCCTTGAGCGAATCCTGAATCCGGTTGCGCACGGTATCCGAAGCCTGCTCTGTGGTGGCAAAAGAGGCGAGTACCTTGCGAACGAACTGCAACGCCGCATCCGACTGAACCGCCATCTGGCTTGCCGATTCGGCCACTGTGGAACTGGTTGCCGCGATTTCGCTGGTGCCGTGCGCAGCCTCGGAGGCAGAATACGTCACCCGTTGGGCCGCGTGATGGAGGGTGTCGGCGCTTTGGGTCACTGTGGCCGTGGCGGCGTTGACCTCGGTCATCGCCTCGGAGATTCCCTGGACCATCAGATGCTGTCCGTCCACATCTTCGAGGATTTCGCTGTTCAACGAACTGATCCGCTCGACGATCACCGTGATCTCTTTGACGCGTTCGACCACGTTGGCGGTGCCGGTCTGAATCTCTTCGATCTTGAGCGAAATCTGTTGGGTTGCCCGACCGGTTTGTTGGGCCAGGGCCTTGACCTCATTGGCGACGACGGCGAATCCCTTGCCGGCCTCGCCGGCTCCGGCGGCCTCGATGGCGGCATTCAG
>JADFZD010000247.1 GCA_015232705.1 Magnetococcales bacterium
GTCACCCACTCGATCGTGGACTCCTCGGCACTGGCGATCCGCACCCCGCTGGGCACCATTGTCCATACCGGCGACTTCAAAATCGATCACACCCCGGTCAACGACCGTCCCACCGATCTGTACACCTTCGCGCAACTCGGTGAGAAGGGAGTGCTGGCGCTGCTCTCCGACTCGACCAACATCAACCGCCCCGGTTCGACCATCCCGGAACAGTCCGTCAGCGAAGCGTTCACCAAACTCTTTCCCCGCGCCAAGGGGCTGTTGATCGTCGCCACCTTCTCGTCGAACATCCAGCGCATCCAGCAGGCCATGGAGGCCGCCGCGGCGGTCAACCGCAAAGTGCTGCTCAATGGCCGTTCGATGGTGGCCAATGTCAATGTGGCCCGAACGTTGGGCTACATCGACATCCCGGATGACCTGTTGATCGACATCCGCAAGTTCAATCACTATCCGCGCCACCAGGTCATGGTGATCTCCACCGGCAGCCAGGGGGAACCCAACTCCTCACTGGTACGCATCGCCGCTGGTGAACACCAGGATATCGACATCCGCCCCGGCGACATGGTGATACTCTCTTCGCGCTTCATTCCCGGCAACGAAGGGAGCATCTGGTCCCTGATCAACCTGCTGTTCAAACGCGGGGCCGAGGTGCTCCACGAAAAAACCCATCCGGAGGTGCATGTCTCCGGTCATGCCCCCAGGGACGATCTGCAACTGATGCTGGCCCTGACACGTCCCAAATTCTTCATTCCCATGCACGGCGAACGACGGCATCTGCAAAGCCATCGCGATCTGGCGATTCGCATGGGCATTCCCCCGGAACGGGCGCTGGTGATCGAAAACGGGGATCGCGCGCTGCTCGACCGCGATGGCTTGCGCATCGATGGCTCGATCCCGTGCGGTCGGGTGTTCGTGGATGGCAAGGGGGTGGGCGATGTGGGAGACATCGTGCTGCGTGATCGGATGCATCTTTCCGAAGACGGCATGGCCGTGGTACTGCTGGTAATCAACAAGGCCACAGGCGAAGTCCTGCAACGTCCAGAGTTGCTGACGCGCGGCGTGGTCTACGAAGACGAAAACCAGGAACTCCTGGAAGAGGCCAAGGATGCCATCGAAGCGGCCCTGGCGCTCGGTTCCAAGGGGATGGACTTTGCCGATGACGAGGTGGTCGGGCCCTCTGAAATCGCCCAACGGGCGTTGCGCCGCTTTTTCAAGAAACGGCTTGGCCGGCGTCCGGCGGTTTTCCCGTTGATCATGGAGATGTGACCCCATGACCACCAAACGACGCCCCTCTCCGGCCCCCAAGGCCGATGCGCCGCTTGCGCCCGGCGCACAGATCGTGCGCGAGGCGCTGGGACTGATCATGCTCTTTTTGGGCGCCTTCCTGCTGTTGACCCTGCTCTCCCACAATCCTGAGGACCCCTCGTTCAACTACGCCAGGGACAATATCGCCGTCCACAATCTGGCCGGACGCACCGGTGCCCTGCTCTCCGATGGTCTGTATCAGGCGTTCGGATATGGGGCCTTCTGGCTGGTTTTTTTTCTGCTGGTTCCCGGCTATCGACTGCTGCGCTCCAAACCCGAAGATACCCTCTATCTGGATCGGGTGATGGCTGCGCCCATGATGGCCCTTGTAACCATGACCCTGCACGCCATGCTCTCCAGTGCCACGCCGGCACCAGACGCCTTTCCGCCCTCCGGACCAGGCGGAGTGATCGGCGGGGCGATGGCCGAAACCATGCGCCAGGCCTTTGGTCTGTGGGGTGGATTGCTACTGATCACGCCACTTGGGGTGCTCTCCCTGATGGTCCTGCTGCGGGTATCGTTCACCAATCTGATCGCCTGGGTAAACGATCTGCGCGAGATCTCGTTGCCCAAGCCCACATCGATCCCCGAAGCCCGACAGATGGCCACCCGCTCCGGGTTGAATCTCGTCTCCAAGAGCCTGGAGTTGAGTGGCAAGCTCATTGTGGGCTTGGTGGGTATCGTGGCCGCCCTGCCGATGCTGATGCATGCCCTTCAGGAACGCTTGCGCGCCTCGACTCCGAGATCGCGTCCCATGCCAGCCTCAACGCCGTCTCCCCTCCTGAGCGATCCCCTGCCTGAAACTCGGGTCGAGCCGTTGATCGATCTTCCGGCAACTCCGGAGCCGGAACGGCGTGACCTGTTGGCCAAAAACTTTCCTTCGTGCGCCGAAGTGACCCCGGTTGAGCCGGAACCGGATGCGACGCCTCCCGGCACGCCCCCCTTCACCCCCGGCGCACCCGAGAGCTCATCTCTACCTATCCGCACACCATTTACGGAACCGATCACCTCGGCATCCCTGTTCACCGGGGGACGCTCCGAGGCATCCCCCGCATCCGAGCCGCCAACCTCTCGGGAGGAACACGCCCCGAAATCCGCCTCCGGAAGCACACCACCCGTTGTCACGCATGGCGCACCGGGGGTTACCATCGAGAAGGCCAATCTCTCCCTCTCCATGGGAGGATCCGCCACGCCCGGTATGGTCATCGAGCAGCCCAGGATTTCATTCTCTCTGGGAAGCGCGCCTGCCGCTCCGGTGCCGAGCACCCCCGAGGCCCGAGTGATTCCCGAGGCATCCCCCGACACCACCCGCCGTCGGGGGGGCGTGATCTTCCG
>JADFZD010000248.1 GCA_015232705.1 Magnetococcales bacterium
CTGGAAGCCCCAGATCAATCAGCAGACAGTCCGGGCGTTCCCGTTCGAACGCGGCGAAAAAATCCACCGCCGTGGCGCTGGCTTGTACCCGAAATCCCGATTTTTCCAGATACGAACGCATCAAAAAGCGCATGCTGGCATCGTCTTCCAAAAGAGCGATCAATGGGGATGGTTGTGCCATGGCGTGCCAACTCCGATCTTGACGTGACGATAGGGATGTTAAAGATCAGGTGTGCGTGTGCGCACACCGACACTGATGTTAACATATTGGCAATATATTGGAAACATATCGGCAAAGTCTGGCGATCATTTTGTTTGGGCCCAGTGCGGATTTGGGGTAACTTTGTATGAAGGGTGGAGACATCTTGGGCGAAACCGGAGTGTCGGTGGCCTATCGTCCCTTCTTCCCGTGGGATGATCGCCTGATCACCGGCATTCTGGATGTGATTCAGACCACAAAAAACTTGTGGACATGGTCGATCGGCTGCATCATGCCCTGAAGGAGGGGCAGGGGCGCGGGGTGCTCGGGCCTCTGTTGAAAGAGTTGGCCGACTATACGGTGTGTCACTTCCAGCGCGAAAAGCGCTGTTTTGCCCGTCACGGCCATCCGAATCGGGAATCCCACACGCGCGAGCAAAAATTGCTGCTTGAGGCGGTGGAGGGTCTGATCCAGAGGTTCGAGGCCGGCAATTTCGTGGTGGCCATCGATCTTCTGGCCATCGCCATAAGCGGGTAGATCGAACACATCATGGGTGTGGACATGTTTTTTGGTCCGTTCCTGAAGAGCAAGGGGGTCGAGTGATCGAGGTGTGAGTGGCTGGAAGCGATTGCGCGTGTGGCGTTCCAGGGAAAAGCTCCAGGGATGGGGGGGGGGGTATGACACCCATGCCGCACATCTGCTGCTGTTGCTGATCATCTGGTTCATGGCTTGGAGCGTTGAGGTTGGCGCGGCGGAGTTGGTGACCCCTTTGTTGCTCTCTTCGCGCATCGCAGGGGAGCCTGTCGGGGCCTACCTGGAGATACTTGAGGATGCGGAGCGGGTTCTGACCATCGAGGATCTGGAAAAGCCGGAGGTCGCCAGGCGGTTCGAAGCGGTCGGTTTGATCAGCAGTCGAGGTCTGACACGATCGGCCTGGTGGCTCAAATTCGAGGTGTACAATCCCGAGCCCAACCCTGTCACCTGGTATCTCCAGACGGTGAGCCCGACCCTGGATTATGTCGATGCCTACCACCGGGCTCCGGGACGCACCATCCCGCCGGTGCGGCTGGGGGATCGTCGTCCGCTTGCCAACCAGACGGTACCGTTCGAGGTTCCGATCATTCCCTTCGTGAGCCAACCCCGCGAGAAAAGCACGGTATTTGTCCGTTTGGCTTTTGAAGATGTTGGCTTCGTCGATTCCGAGGTGTGGCTTTGGACGCCGGAGGCATTTGCCCTGCATCGGGATCGGAACAATCTGGGGCTGGGTCTCTATCTGGGCGGTCTGTTTTTTATGGCCGTGTACAATCTGTTTCTCTTCTTTGCCACGCGCATGCGGGAGTATTTTTGGTACGTGGCCTATGTGGGTGGATACGGCCTCGCCACCACGGCCATCTTGGGGCTCGGGCATCGCTATCTCTATGCCGATTCGGTGTGGTTGACCGAAATCGTCCCCACGCTCTCCATTCAGATCTCCCTGATCATCGGGTTGCATTTCAATCGGGTCTTTCTGGAATCGGCGCGTCTGGCTCCCCGTCTGGATCGCCTGATGCGGTTTTACATGTATACCTTGATGGTCACCATTGGTCTGGGGTTGCTCGGATTCAAGATGGCCTCCCTGTTCATCGTGCTGCTCCTGTCCATTCCCATGCTCCCTTCCATGCCGATCATCGGCATCACCATGTGGCTGCGTGGGCAGGATCGGGCCCGTTTCCTGATTCTGGGATGGTGCTTTTTGCTGTTGGGGTTTGCTGTCAGCATGGCGCGCATCTATGGTTTTTTCCCCACCCAGTTCGTCAGTCTCTGGGCCGGACGGATAGGGTTGTGGATGGAGGCGTTGTTTCTGTCGTTGGCGCTAGTGGATCACATCAACATCCTGCGGCGTGAGAAGGAGTTGGCCAGTCGGCGCGAAACCGAGGCGATCCGTCGGATTTCGAGTCAACTGGAGGCGCGGGTTTTCGAGCGCACGCGCGATCTGGAGGCGGCTCGCAAGCGGGCCGACGAGGCCAATCAGGCCAAGAGCCTTTTTTTGGCGAACATGAGCCACGAGATCCGCACGCCGATGAATGCCATCATGGGGTTGAGCCATCTGGTGTTGCACGATGATGCCCCGGATCGGCGTCGTCAGCATCTTCAGGTGATCCAGAACGCCTCCCACGCCCTGTTGGGCATCATCGATGACATTCTTGACTTCTCCAGGATCGAGGCAGGAGAGTTGCGCATCGAACAGATCGATTTTTCGTTGCGGGCAGTCATCGATGAGATCGTCCTCTTGATGACCCCGAAGGCGGACGAGAAGGGGTTGATCTTTGATCATGAACTGCCGGATGGGGATTGGGTGCTGCATGGCGATCCCCTGCGACTGCGTCAGGTGCTGTTGAATCTGGTGGCCAATGCCATCAAGTTCACCGCGCACGGAGCGGTTCGTCTGGTGGTGGAGCCG
>JADFZD010000249.1 GCA_015232705.1 Magnetococcales bacterium
GTGATCCGGCCCCAAAGGGCGATCCCAGGGGAGCTCCAGTACCGGCAGGGGATCGGGGAACTGTGCCAGCCAGAAGGCCTCATGGGTTTTCAACGCCTCGGAAGCGTCGCTTGTCGCCCGCCAGTTCAGATACTCCGCCAGCGCCATGGGCGCGGGCAGATCCAGGGCCTTGCCGTCGCGCAGGGCTGTGTAGCAGGCGAACAGTTCCCGGAGAATCACCACGATCGACAACCCGTCGATCAGAATGTGATGGGCACTCAGGACCAGGCGGTGCAGATCGGATTGCAGGCGGATCACCGACAGGCGCATGGCCGGTGGGTGGGCGGTGTCGATCGGCGTGGCGGCGTGGCGTTCGAACCATGCCAGCAACGCCTGCCGACGTTCGGTTTCGTCAAGGTGGCTCAGATCGGTCACCGGCAGGGTGTAGTGACGTTCGGGCAGGATGGTCTGGCCCTGGCCATCGGGATCGATCATCGTGCGCAAGGCGTCGTGGCGGGCGATCACCTGGTTGATCGCCCGTTGCAGCATCTCCAGATCCAGGGCGCCGCGCAATTGCAGATTGGTGTGACTCAGATTGGTCAGGGAGCCGCTGCCGCTTACCTGATCGAGGGTCCAGAGCTGGGTCTGGGACTTGCTCAGAGGGAGGGTCAGGGGTTGGGGCTTGGGCGGGGTGTGGCCGGCCATGGGAAAGAATCCGGCATTGAGCAGCGCCTCGATGGTCGCCTTGACCGCCTCGACCACCCTGGTCAGATCGGCATCGGTGTGGGCCGTGGAGACAAAACAGGTGCGCCCCTCCCACAGATAGATGCCGCGCTCGATCAGGCCGAAGTGCAACAGATCCATCTCCAGCGACTGGTAGGTGTAGCTGAAGTTGCCGCTCTGCACGAAGCGAAACAGCGAACCGAAACGCGCGATGCGCACCGGGATGTTTTTCGATTGAAAAAAGGCGTTCAGGTCGGTTTCCAGTCGGGCGGCCCGTCCGTTCAACCGCTCGTGGAGCGTCGGTCCTTCGTCGCGCAAACGGGTGAGGATGGCGCGGGCGGCAGCCAGAGACAGGGGATGACGCCGGAAGGTGCCGGCTCCGGCCAGGGTGGTCTGGGCGCTCGGAAAAGAGGCGGGATCGTCGAATGACCAGGGACCCCCATCCACCTGATCGATGAAACGGGCATCCCCGGCGATCACCCCCAGGGGGAGACCGCCTCCCAGCACCTTGCCATAGGCGACCAGATCGGCCTTGACGCCGAAATGGGCCTGGGCGCCCCCTGCCGCGATGCGGAATCCGGTGATCATCTCATCGAAGATCAGCGGGATCTCCAATTGTTTCGTCAGTTCGCGCAACTGCTGCAAAAAGGCGCGTGGCTGCATGGTCGGCTGGCGGCTGGGGACCGGTTCCACCAGAACGGCGGCCAGTTGTGCCGCATGGGCGCGGATCGCCTCCAGGGCATCCGGTTTGTCGTAGTTCAGAATGATCGTGTCGCCCACCGCTTCGGGGGGAATCCCCGGCACCATCGGCACCGTGCAGCTCACCCCATCCACCTTGCCGGCCATGGCCAGCACCGCGTCCGAGTGACCGTGGTAGGCCCCGGAGAACATGGCGATCTTGCGCCGTCCGGTGGCGGCACGCGCCAGACGGATCGCCGACATCACCGCTTCGGTCCCGGTGGTGCAGAAGGCCACCCGCTCCACGCCGGTCAACTCCCGGATCAGTTTGGCCACCTCGCCGCTCAAACCCGATTGCGGACCCAGATGCACCCCCTTGTCGATCTGCTCGCGCATCGCCTGGGTGATGACCGGATCCTTCAGGCCGAACAGATGGGCCCCGAAGCCCCCCGCCAGATCGATATAGGCATTGCCATCCAGATCGATGAAGCCGCTTTTGGTGGCCTCGTTGGAGAGAATCGGATAGCTCAGCCGTTTGGTCTCCGGGCGCATGCCCATCAGCGATCGCACGTCGGCCCAGTGGATCCGCTCGGTTTCGGCGCGGGCGCGCGAGTTCCGGGTACGGGCGATGTAACGGTCGATGAAGGCCTCCAGATAGGCCTGTTGCGAGAGCGAGAGCCGGCTGGCATCCTGATCGTGGAACGAGGCAAAGTGTCCGCCGCTTTTTGCGGCGGTCGCAGGCGTCGGGGAGGGCGCCGGGACGGAGAGGGGAGCGGGCCCCCCCCGGATCGTCGCGGGCACGGAGGTGCTCTCCCCGCGCAGCAGGGCCAACTGCTGGCGCATGATCTCCAGTTGCTGATTGACCACCTGTTCGAGCATAGAGCCGGACGCGGCGTTGGGCACGGGTGCCGGGATGGGGGAGGCGGTCGGGAGTGGGGCCGTGGCGGCAGATGCCGGTGCGGGCGCGACCGGGGCTTCCGGGGCTTGAGCCTCGGGATCGACCCAGCCGGCAGGCTGTTCGCGTTCGATCGCTTCGGCCACCAGCTGCGGGGTGGCGAGATCCTCGAAGATGCGGCGGATCGGAATACGCACCCCGAACCGTTTGTCGATGGCTTGCAGAATCTCCATGAGAATCAACGAATCGGCGCCCATCTCCAGAAACGGGGTGTGGAGATCCACCTCGTCAGGCGCGGCGCGCAGTTGTCGGGCGATCAGCCCGCGCAGCCGGTCGGTCACGGGGGCCTGGGGGGAGGGGGTT
>JADFZD010000024.1 GCA_015232705.1 Magnetococcales bacterium
GATTGTTGACGCCGGAGAAGATGATACGGATCGATGGGTGATCCAACAGATGGCGCGTGACGAACTGTTGGGCGTCATCGTCCACGGCCAGGAGCACATCCGGCGGGGAGGCCAGGAGCATGCGGCGCATGGCCTGTCCGGCATTGGTTTTGAATTCGGTCCAGGGGTGGCGTTTGGTATCGAGGTAGTACCAGTTGATGGTGTACTCGCGATGGGTATCCAGGACGCGGTTGAGACCGATGTTGACATCCTTGGTCCATGAGTAGGTTTTATCGTAACTGTGGAGGATCACCACACGTGGCTTGTGGGCGTTGAACCATCCGGTGACCAGCACGGAGGCGATACAGAAAATGCCGATGAGCCATTTCTGGAAAGACCAGGAGGTGTGGTTCATAGCAGACCCATGGCGCGCCAATAAGGGAACGAGGCATAGATGGCCAGCAGTCGGAAGAGGTTCATCAGTGCGTTGAAGAGCAGAAACGAGGACTCCTTGTAGAGCGGTTGGGCGCCGTTGATCTCCTGATATTTCTGATAGTAGGAGCACTGGTAGGGCATGAACCAGATTTCTCCGAAGATCAGGATGATGAAACCGACAATCCAGGGATGGATACCATAGATTTCCGCCAGGGGCATGAAGAGGGTGATGAGGATCACGATGGTGATGCTGATGGGGATGACCAGGCGCACCAGGGAGATCATGATGAAGAGCAGCAGGACGAAGAGGTCGAAGTTGTCGCGCATGATGGCGCCCAGGGTGGGGAGGGCGCTGGCGAGGTGCTGATCGAGACCCAGGTAGTTGAAGACGCTCACCAGTCCGGTAAGTTCCCCGAGGTAGAGCAGGAAGGGCCAGTCGATCTTTTCGGTGAGTTCCTTTTTGCGCAGCGAGCCGAAGAGCAGCAGGGCATAGAAGATCGACATGCCCAACAGGGTCGGTTGGATCTGATGCCAGGAAGCGGTCATCATGCCGACGATGAAGACGCCGATGCCGAGCACGGCGGCCCACTCCCGGTGTTTGAGTTTGCCGAGGAGTTGGAGTTGCAGGGCGACTCTGGATTTGTCGAGTTGGGGTTGTTCGCGGGTACGCATGAGGAGCAGGTCGCCGATCATATGGGCGACCAACATGGAGAGTCCGAAGACGCCGGCGGCGACGAGCCAGCGGAACCCCTGGAACTGGTCCTGCGCCTGGGTGGGCAACAGGCTGAACATGGCGAAGTTGACCGACTTGCTGGTGATGAACATGGCCGACATCAGGCTGACGCCGGTGAAGGCGCTGACGGAGAGTCGGGTGGCGGCCTTGCCTTGGGGTTCGAGGCGCAGGCTTTTGACCATGTCGGTAAAGAAGGGTGTGACCATGGCGAGTCGGGCATTGATCGAGGGGATGAGTGGTGTGAGCACGAAGCCGATCAGGATCAGTCCCAGATTGTTCCAGAAGCGGGTATTGGGCAGACGGTAGAGCAGCAGCAGCAGGGTGCGGTATCCGAGTCCCGATGAGGCGATGACGGTACTCAGGCCGAGGATGCTCATGGCCATGAGGAAGCTGTTGGAGGAGAATCCGGAGAGCACGACCGAGGGGGGCACCAGACCCGCCATGAGAATGGAGACGATGGCGAACAGTCCCGGGATGTAGTCATCGACCAAAGAGAACATCCACATCAGGATGGTGGCGGTGGAGATGGCCAGAAAGGTGGTGATGTTGGATTCGAGGTTGAGTTGATCGCCGTAGTAAAGCATGAGTGCCGGCAGAAGGATGGCCAGCAGCCAGCCGATGCGGGTCGAGAGGGTGCTGGGGGTATCGCCGGAAGAGATCTGCCTGGAGGCAGGGGGTTTCAAGGATTGTCCGCTGACATGGGACATCAGACTGGTGATGCTTGCCTGTTTGATGATCGGCTGTTCGGCCGCCAGGATCTGGATCGAGGCGCGCGGAATGAAGAGGGAGCGTACCGGTTCGAGTGCCACGGCCTGGACGAGACACTCCTTGAAATCGGTGGCGCTCTCTTCTCCGCAGCGGTTTTCGTCGTGGGGGATCAGGGTGCCATCGGGGCGTGACAGGGCGATGCGACCTGAGATCAACAGAAAGAGTCCTTCGATCGGGGTATGGATCTGGCAGAGGTTGGCGCCGACGGCATACTCCCGCAACTCGATGAGCGGCATCAGACGCGCAAGCGAGGTATAGTTGGCCAGTCCCAGTATCGGGTCCTGCAACAGACGTTGAATGAGGTCCGGTTCCTGGTTCTGATCGGGCACGGTTGAGGTTCTCGGAAAGTGTCGGCGGGTATGGGTTGAATCGTGATGTCAACCCCCCTGAAGCGTGTTGACATCTTGCGTCAGAGGCATCGGCGTTGTGACGTCGCTTCGTTGCGCACATACGGTTAGGCGTGCAGATGCATCGCTTAAGAGGCGTCGCGCTTTGTCTGAAGTGTCGCTTCCTTGCTGCTGACAGCACCAAGAGTATCGCAAATGTTACGTTCAGTCAAGATCTTGGGGCGGGGGGACAAGAGCGGATCGGGGTTGATCGGTGCGGGCCGGTTGCTCATCGGTAAAGCGCGTCTTTGAAACGCCCAAGCCGGGCGTTCCAAAGTGTGCGAAGCGGGCCAGTCGATCGTGATCAATGCACGGCGTGCAGATCTCGGGTCTGGGCCACGCCAGCGGAATAGCCCCATTTTTCCTTCATTTCGTAGGCGGTTTCGATGATTTCGTCTTCCGGGATGTTCAGGTATTCGGCGATCACCGTGGTACGCCAGTAGGGCTCGCCGAGGTCGTCATAACCGGTGGGCGGGGGATGGGGTCCGAAGATCTCCTCCATGGCTTGACGCATGGCCTGACGCACCTGGGGCTCCTTGCTCATGGCCAAATACTCCCAGGCGTCATCGAAAGCCGGGTGTTCCGGACCAGCTTCGACGATGGCCAAGGCTTGATTGATCCAGGATTCCATGTTTGTCGGGGATATCATCATCGCATGCTCCAGGCTTTACCGTGGAACGCCAGGAGGGTAATCCACGGGTGGGAAAGGGGGGGCTCCCCCAACATGAACGTTTTTGGGTATGCCGGTATCGTGTGCGGCTTGGTGTGCTAGAATGCAATCTTCGCGCCGTCTTGAAAGAGTGGCGTCAATGTTTGCGTTGACGTGAGTTTCGAGGGATGGCAATCGGCAAATTTTGCCGGGCGGGGGTGGAGGAATTGACCGGTTGACCTCTTGAGTTTCCGTTTCCGGCAGCCGAAAAGATCGGGATGACTCCCGCTTGGCGTCTGGTCCTGATTGGGTATTTGGAGAGAGGGATACAAAGGCATGTTCAAGTTTATGAAACGGTTGCTTCTGAGGCGACCGACCATGGAAGAGGATGACGACGACGAGGGGTTCTGGGATGAGGAACATGATCCGATTCCGCCCTACACCCCGCGCCTGCCGGAGGGAACGCGTCTCTATGCGATTGGGGATATCCACGGACGCGCGGATCTGTTGCGCCAGTTGCACGACATGATCCGCGCGGATTGGAACGATCTGCCGGAATC
This sequence comes from Magnetococcales bacterium, assembly GCA_015232705.1. GTDB lineage: Bacteria > Pseudomonadota > Magnetococcia > Magnetococcales > Magnetaquicoccaceae > Magnetaquiglobus. Next base: position 3,511 of record JADFZD010000024.1, read on the forward strand.
CACCCGTCGGGTGGTGGTCTATCTGGGCGATTATGTGGATCGGGGTGAGGATAGCAGGGGGGTGATCGATCTGCTTTTGGAAGAGCCGATGAACGGTTGCGAGACGATCTTTTTGAAGGGCAACCACGAGGCGGAAATGGAGGATTTTCTGGTCAATCCGGTGGGTGGGCACGGTTGGCCGCAATACGGAGGCATGGCCATGGCGTTGAGCTACCAGGTGCGTGTTTCGGGTCGGATTTCCGCCGAGGAGCGCATGCGTGAATTGCGCGACAAGCTGCTTGAGGCGATGCCCGCCTCCCATCAGGCCTTTTTTACCGGATTGCGGTTTCGTTTCGAGCTGGGGGATTACTTCTTTTGTCATGCCGGGGTGCGTCCCGGTGTGCCGTTGAGCCGCCAGATTCCGCCGGATTTGCTGTGGATCCGGGATCCTTTCCTTTTTTACACCGGGCGATTCGAAAAGATGATCGTCCATGGTCATACGGTGATGACCACCCCGATGATCACTGCGAACCGGATCAGCATCGATACCGGGGCTTATCATTCCGGTCACCTGACAAGTCTGGTGCTCGAAGGGGAGAGCCAACGGTTTCTGATGACCTGAGTCTGGCTTGTGGGACACGCGAAAGCTTGTCGCGGGTCGGATCCCAGAGTATGCTTGGCCGCTTAACGCATATTTGGGAACCATTTGACTTGGCGAGCAAGGATCGAAATCGTGGATAAGCGCCTGATTCTCGCGGGATTGATCGGCTGGATGATGCTCCAGCCTGTCGATGGTTGGTCTTTCGTGGTGGGGGAGATCGCCGTACAATCGTCTCCAGGCAAGAAATTCCAGGCGGAAATCCCCTTGCGTCTGGTCGAGGGGGAGAGTTTGAAGCTGGTCAAGCTCGGTTCCAAGGCCGATTACAAGGTCATGGGACTCAACCGCGCTTCGGCTTTGAACAACCTGCGTGTGGAAACTGTGGGCAAGGATGGGGAGACGCGCATCCGGCTCACCTCCGACGCACCGGTAAACCCCAAGGGATTTGATCTTCTGCTGCGTGTCACCTCCACAAAACAGACCAATTTCCCGGTATTTCGCATTGCCGGTTCCACTCAAGCCAAGCCGGAAACCTCGGCGCGCGATCAGGAGAGCGCGGCATCCCCCGAAGCCAAAACCGGAGTCGAACTGAAAAAGAGCGAGATCAAGCCAGCGATCGAAGCCAAGACTGCCGAGGCCAAGCCAGCGGTCGAGGCGCGCGCCGAGGAGGCACGCTCCGGGAGTGATGCGAAGGCGGCTTCCAAATCGACCAAGGGACAGGCCGTCGCGGAGACTTTGACCACGGGAGGCAAACAGTACGGACCGGTCAAGGAGGGAGACACCCTTACCTCGATTGCGCGGGGATTGGTTTCCAGCCGTTCGGTGACCATCTACCAGATCATGGCTGGCATCTACGAGCGCAATCCGGAGCATTTTCTGCTCGGAAACATGAACAATCTGATCTCGGGCGGCATGCTGACCATTCCCACGGTTCCGGAGGCGCGAGCCATTCCGGATCGCTGGGCACGGGCCATGTGTTTGGCGCATACCAAGGCCTGGGAGCAGACCCTGGCGGGTCAGAATGTTCCGCCGCCGCCCCAGACCGCGTTGTTGGCCAGTGCCAGCCCCGAGGCGGGCAAGATTGCGGTTTCGGAATCCAAGGGTGCCGCCTCCGGGCGCGAGGACCCCTTGATTCTGTCGGATACCACCCCGCCGCGTGCGCAGTTACAGAGTCATGCCCCGCAGTCAGGGAGCGGCCTGGAGAATGTGCTGGTGCGTCTGCAGGGTCAGTTGGGGGAGTTGACGGAGGTCCTGAAACAGAGCCAGACGCAGCAGGCCAAGCTGGATACCCGCGTGGCATCGCTGGAGATGGCGCGTGGCGATCAGGATGCCCTGGCGCAGCGTGTGGCGGTGCTGGAAAAGGGAATGCGTGATCTTTCGGCGCGGGATGCGGGGAACGGCGGAGCTGAATCCGGAGTTGGGGCCGTTCCGGCTGCCGCAAGCGAGTCCAGGAGCCTCTCTGGAGCGATGGGGGGGCTGTTTGCACTGACGGGTTTGCTGTTTGCCGGCGTGCTGATCTGGTTGGGGCGGCGCTGGAACCGTCAGGCGCAGGAGGATGGCCTCAAACATCTGTTGGCCGTGACGGCCAGGGAGTATCCGGAGTTGGCCAACGAGGTGATCCGCGAGGTGGAGTCCCGGAAAATGCCGTTCATCCCCTCCATTCATCCCGGAAAACTCGAAGGAGGTTCCCAGGCGACGGACAAGAAGGTGGTGAACGATGGCGATCTGTTGCGAAACGTCAACCGGTTGAACGCCCTGAATCCAAAACGGGGAGATGCGGAATGATCAAGATGTTGCGTGGCATTCTGGTGGGGCTTGGGTTGGGGTTCGCCCTGTTTTATACCACGGGGTTATCCTCGGAAATCTATCAGGCATCCCTGGCACTTCTGGTATTGGTTGGGGTATTGATCCCCCTTGAGGGGCAGGAGCGTCGTCTGGAAAAGCTTCTGACCTTGACCCGCGGGGTCGAGGAGCGTTTGAAAAAGGTTGAGCATCGTCTGGATAAGCTTGAAACCACCCTGGAGTCGCATGCGGAGGAGGAGGACGAGGAGGAGTCAGCCCCGCGCTTCGAGATCCGGGAGCATCCGGAGCCGGAGCGCTACATTCCGGCCTATGGCGCCGGGTTGGCGGAGAATCGGGCGGTGATGGCCCATGGCAAGCGTACCGTGGAGCGCAGCGTCGAGGATGTGGCGCGCAAGTTGGCCTCCATGCAGCGCGATGCCGGGTGAGTGGTTGACTTTATCGTAATGTTGATCTAAGTTTCCAGCTTGGGACCAATCACCCAAGCACCTTCCTCCCGTGCCCCTCCCATGCAGGAGCAGCAGGGTTTGTCATGAGTGTCTTGTTCATCCAATCCCCTTCCAAGGAAACCCCGCGCATGAGTACCTCCGATACGATGGCGCACGCGCCGCAACCTGTCGCGCAACCCAGCCAGCCTACCCCAGCGCCTGTCGCGAGCGCTTCCGTACCAGTCGTACCGCCGGTCGCGCCGCAACCGGTTCGTCCCGTGGCCCCGTCGCGGGTCGCGCCGACCTGCCTCGGACTGGATGTGGGCACCATGAATCTGGTTTGCGCCCGCGCCAATACCCTGGGCAAGATCGAGATCGCCAGCTTGCGCAACGTCTTTTTGACTGTCGAGGATGTGCACATCGAGGGCATGGATCTCTCCAAGATCAGCCACGCGCGCATCGACGACGGTGTGTTCATTCTGTCGCACGACGCCTACAATTTTGCCAACATTTTTGGCTATCGCCTGAGCCGTTCGATGCAAAAGGGGATGATCAGCCCCGAGGATATCAACTCCACCGATATCCTGGCGGTGATGATCCGCGAGCTTCTGAACCTGGAACCGGGGAGCAAACCTGGCAAATGCGTCTATTCGGTGCCTGGGGATCCGGTCAACTCCAAATCCAACGTGCTCTATCACCGCAACATTCTCGGACGCATCATCACAGAGATCGGTTTTGAGGCGGAACCGCTCAACGAAGCGACCGCGATCATCTACGCCGAGTGTGCAGATTCCGATTTCTCCGGCATCAGCATCTCCTTCGGGGCGGGGTTGACGAATGTCGCGGTGGTTTACAAGTCGATTCCGGTTCTGGAGTTCGCGTTGGGACGCGGCGGCGACTGGATCGATGACAACGTGGCCCTGGCGGTGGGGACCATTCCCAACCGCGTGGTAGCCATCAAGGAGAAGGATTTCCATCTGGATCGCTTCGACATGGGGCGCAAGAAGGAGCGCAAGGTACGCGAGGCTTTGGGGTTCTACTACAAGAATCTCATCCAGTATGTGGTCAAAAGCGCCTTGCAGGAGCTGGATCGGCGCGATCTGGATCTGGGTTTTCCCAATCGCATCCCGATGATCATCTCGGGCGGCACCTCTCTGGCGGGGGGATTTCTCGATTACATCCGCGCCCAGGTCGAGGAGGTGGCCTGGCCTCTGGAACTCTCCGAGGTGCGTTACGCCGGCGATCCTTTGAGCTGCGTGGCGCAGGGCTGTTTGATCAAGGCTTTGAAGCAGTGATCCGACCCTGATTTCGTTTCTGCGCACCTTCCGCCGTCGGCGGATTCTGACCGCCATGTCGCCGGATTTGGCGCCGTGGAGATCGATCCTGGAACGGTATCCGTTGTTCGCGGGTCTGGATGCGTCGCAACAGTTGACGTTGCGCGGACTGTCGGAGATCTTTCTGCATGAAAAGCAGCTGGATCTGGCGCGTGGGGCGCGACTCAACGCGCGGGAGCGGTTGTTGCTGGCTGCGGTTGCCTGTCTGCCGGTTTTGGAACTGGGACTCGATCCCTACAACGCCTGGCAAACGGTGATCGTCTATCCTCGCACCTTCGTGCCGCGTCGTTCCGAAACCGATGAAGCCGGCGTGGTCCATCCCCTGGGTCCCAGGGTGGGCGAAGCATGGCCCCATGGTCCGGTGTTGGTGTCGTGGCGCGATCTGGAGCGCGATCTGGCCGGCGATTGGGATTATGGCATGAACGTGGTGATCCACGAGATGTGCCATCAACTCGACCATACCAACGGCGGCTTTGACGGCATGCCGAAACTGCCTGCCACAATCACCACCTCGCGTTGGATCCGGGTGTTTTCCGAGGCGTTCTCCACTCTGGAGCAGGCCGAAAAGCGTGGCGAGGAGACCTTCCTCGATCCTTATGCTCTTGAGGCCCCTGCCGAATTTTTCGCGGTCGCGTGTGAAACCTTTTTTGTGGCTCCGGAGGATCTCAAGGCGGGGTATCCGGAGGTGTACGAACTCTTGAAACTCTATTTCCGGCAGGATCCTTGGACACGAATGCATGAGGGGGGGAGACGATGATCACGTTGGAAGCGTGTGTCGGCAATACGCCACTGGTGGATTTGACCCGTTTGACCGCGCCGTATGCAGGCAGGCGGATTCTGGTGAAACTGGAGGGGAACAATCCCGCCGGCTCGGTGAAGGATCGGGCGGCGTTGAGTCTGTTCAACGGCGCCGAGGAGCGGGGCATTCTTAAACCGGGGATGCGCATCATCGAGCCGACCAGCGGCAACACCGGCATTGCCCTGGCGATGATTGCGGCGCGCAAGGGATATCCGATCACGCTGGTGATGCCGGAGAATATGACGCTGGAGCGTCGGGCGATCATGAAAGCCTTTGGCGCCCATTTGGAGTTGACCTCCGAGGCAGGCAGCATGGAGGGTTCCATTGACCGGGCACGGGAGATGGTGACGGCAGGGGAGGGGATCATGTTCGATCAGTTCTCCAACGACGACAACTGGCGCGCCCACTATCGCACTACTGGACCGGAGATCTGGTCGCAGACCGAGGGACAGGTGACCCATTTTGTGAGTGCGATGGGCACGACCGGGACGATCATGGGGGTTTCGCGCGCCTTGAAGGAGCGCCATCCGGGGGTGCAGATCATCGGGGTGCAGCCGGATGCCGAGTCGCGCATTCCGGGCATCCGGCGGTGGCCCACGGCCTATTTGCCGAAGATTTTTCAGCCTGAGCGGGTGGATCGGATTGTGGATGTCCACGAGGAGGAGGCACGTGAGGTGACCCACCGATTGGCACGCGAGGAGGGGATTTTTGCCGGCCATTCGGCAGGTGGCGCGGTGGCGGCGGCGATGCGTCTGGCCGGGGAGTTGACCGGGCCGGCGCTGATCGTGGTGGTGCTGCCGGATCGCGGGGACCGCTATCTTTCCAGTTCGTTATTCTGATTCGTTGCCCCTGCCGAAACGTCGTTGCCACGTTTCATGGCAGGGGGCTTTACCCCCATCATGCATGTCAAATTTCAAGGGACTGAAGAGCGCTTTTCAATGACCAGCCGATCTGGAGAGTGTTGGGCCCTGCCTGACGACACTGGAGGCGTGGATGCGCAGACGCTTTCCTGGAATTCTCTGGCAATTCCTTTATCGCGACACGAGTCCACTCATGGCCCGTCTTTTGCTAGATTCCATCTATAGAGCCCATTCATGACACGTTGCACACTTCGCCTTTCATGAACGCTCGCCACACACCCAATTCCTTCCCTCCAGAATCGGGAACCATCCCCCCTCCACCGTGAGCTGCCGTCACCATGACCCCAACTCTCGAATCACTCGTGGCCCGTGCCATTGACCTCGGGCTGCAATCCTCCCTGGCCACGCCGCGCGCTGCCGCGCTTCTGGCCAGTAAAAGTCACTCTCCTGAGTCTGCGGCACTCATTCAGGAGTCACAACGAATGACCGCCGATTACAAGGCCTGTCTCAAAGAGATTGAGGCCATAACGCCACGGCAGTACACGGCGCTGCGTAATCAGATCGTCGATCAGGTGCGAAGAGCAATGAAAAAGCAGCCTGGCATGCGCAAATGGCGCTGTCCAGTCTGTAATTTTCTGTTCGATGAAAAGATCGGTTTGCCCAGACAGAAAATTCCCCCTTCGACCAACTTTCAGGAGTTGGCGGATGGCTGGGAGTGTCCGGAATGCGACGGAAGCAAGGAGCAGTTCGTTCTCGACCGGGATTGACTGGAATCCCCGGATCTAACTCTGCGAAGCTCAACTGTCTTGGCAATCATGACCACGTCACCCTCCGGACGTCAGGGGCGTGTCCGTTATCGTGGAGATCCCTTCGGGTGTTCCACGATTGGGAGGTGGGGGGCATCCTATCCTGGTGTCCAATTGCCCAGTCCAAGCCAATTTCATGGGATTTTTTCCTTGCATGATCGGTATGTTGCTGGAAATGATCATGGGGTTTCCTTATGAAATGGGTCGCCAGACACGGCAGTTGAGCGTGATTGCCTGCTTGGGGGGATTCTTTTGATTTATATGAATCAAGAGGTTGCATCCGGTAACCGTCCGCAACAAACTATGAATAAAATTATTTCATGTTCTACAGTTCGTGCCTTTGGTCTGCCATTTCCCGAAGAAAAGTCTGTCCGGTGAGCTTTGTCTCGCCACGCGACCATGTGAGCCTCGTTGGGGCGAGACACTCACGTCCCTCAAACGTGCCGGATGGGGGGAGCATCCCCTCACACCCAAACCCGGGGATGCCCCTGAGAGTCTTCCCCGGTCAAACGGTGTATCAAGTCGAACATCGCCCGCTTTTTAACCGGCTTGGCAAGATGGATATCACACCCGGCTGAGAGGCACTGATCGATATCCTCTTGAAATGCATTGGCGGTCAAGGCGACGATGGGCAGGCGGGGACGCTTCTGCTGTTGCTCGATCCGACGCCAGGTGCGGGTGGCGCTGTAGCCGTCCATCTCCGGCATTCGCATATCCATCAATACCAGATCAAACGGGAATTGCCGCAGCATTTCCAGGGCAACAATCCCATTTTCGGCAATCTGCAGTTCAATATCCGGACGATCCAGGTAGGCGGCAATCAAGACCTGGTTCTCCTCCGAATCCTCGACCAACAGAATCTTGAGCGGTGATTTCGGCGTCTCAACCCGAGGAGGCAGGGTCAGCACGGGCGTCTCCACAGAAACATGCAACGCGTGTTGCACAGCTCGAATCAAATCACTGCGCCGCACCGGCTTGATCAGATAGTGCTGCACGCCCAACTCCTGACAGCGCTGCAAATCATCGTTCTGATATTCCGAGGTCAGCATCATGATCAACTGGTTTGAACAACCTGAGGCCCGCAACAACTCGACCATCTGAAATCCGGATACCGCCGGCATCCGTACATCCAACAGCACCAGATGATAGGGACTCCCGGTGGCATTCGCGGATTCGATCTTTTGCAAAGCCACCACCCCATCCTCGGCCTCATCGAGCGCGGGATGCATCGGTTTCAGATACTCTTGAAACACCAGACGATTGTCGGCCTGGTCATCCACCACCAGAATCCGCTTCGCGCTCAGATCGGGTAACACCAGGGCTTGGGGCGATTCGCCCGGTTTCAACGGCACGGAAAACAAAAAGGTCGTGCCTTTGCCAACACAACTGCTTACATGAATTTGACCCGCCATCTTGTCCAGAAGTTTTCGTACAATGGCCAATCCCAGTCCGGTTCCACCAAAACGTCGGGTCACCGAGGAGTCCGCCTGAACGAACTCCTCGAAAATCACGGACAGTCGATTCTCCTCGATCCCGATACCCGTGTCCTCCACGCGAAACAGAATCGTCGCCAGCTCGGATTGGCTCGCTTCATCGCATTTCGCCTCGAAACGGATGCTGCCATGCTCGGTAAACTTTACGGCATTGCTGAGCAGATTCAAAAAGATCTGACGCAACCGGGTAGGATCCCCCATCAGAATTTCCGGTACGCCCGGATGGATGTATACGATCAGCTGCAACCCCTTGGCACTGACGCGCCAGGACATGATATCCCGGACAACGTTCATCTCTTCGGCAAGATTGAAGGAGATGTTTTCCAACGTCAGATGACCGGCCTCGATTTTGGAAAGGTCCAGAACATCGTTGATGACCCCCATCAGATTTTCGCCGGCAGAACGGCAGACCTGGACAAATTTACGCTGCTCGGTTGAAAGATCGCTCTCCCACAACAGATCAGCCATACCCAGAATGGCATTCATCGGCGTCCGGATCTCGTGGCTCATATTGGCCAGAAAAATACTTTTGGCCAGATTAGCCTCTTCGGCGTGATGGATGGCCGTTTCCAAACGACTCTGGGAAAGCCGGCGTGCCTCTTCCTCCTCTGCCAGAGTATCCAGCATGCGATTGATGCCCTCGGCCAAATGGCCGACTTCGTTATGCGGTTTGGTGTCGACACGGCCTTTCCGATCCCCGCCACGCGTGGCATCGACTACGGTCAGCAATTGATACAAGCGCCCGGTCAACCCCCGAGCCATCATCCAGGCAAACACCCCACCGATCAGCAAGGCCACCACCGTGTAGGACAGCCCTTTGTGAATCACCGTACTCAACTCATGCTGTTCGGCCTCCTGCCCCAATCCCACGCGCGCCCATCCAACCAACAACCGATTGCGAAAAATCGGTGCGGCCACATCGATCACCTGCGGCGTGGACAACAGGATAGTCGATTCCGGCGCATGTCGGAGCAATGATTGACTGACAGGATCGACCACAAACTGTCCGTTGTACTGATGGTCACTGTGGGCCATCACCTGACCTTGCGGTGACAGAACCATGGCATAGCGCATTTCGGGATAGGTGTTGAGTGCCCGCAACACCTCTTCCAGTCCCACCACATCGTTGGCCAGCACCCACGAACGGCTGGTGGTGGCCAGAGTATGACTCAAACTCAGCGCGAGATTCTCATTTTGGTGATTCAAGAATTCTTGTTGACGCGCCACCAGATCAAAAACAAAAAACGTCATCAATACAGCATGAACCAGGGATATACCCAGCATCAACTGTCGTCTGATCGAACCGCACCACAGATGGTTGATCCAGTCTCTCATGGTTTGGCCTTTATGGGACGCACTTCCCGTTCGAAGCGCTCCAGAAAATCTTTGACAGGTTGATAGGTCTGATTCGATGCCGCCTCGAACCGACTCAAGGAGATCGGTCCCAGAAGCGCTTTCCCTTCCGGATGTTCGTGCAACGAAAACAGCGCCTCTCCCACCTGGGTGACCAGATCTTCGGGTACACCCTGCCGATACACCAGACTGTTGTTGGGCAACGAGTCGGTTTGCCAACGCATTTCCAATTGCGCGGCCACTTCGGGTCGTTCACGACCAAAAGTCATCCAGGGTAGCGGCCAGGTGGCTCCCGCCGCACTTTTTCCGAGATAAACATTCATGATGGAGGACTCTTGAGAACCCACATAACGATTGTCCAGATCTCGCATCACATCCAATCCATGGGTATGGAAAAACCATTGAGGCAACATCGTGGCGGCCAGGGCCGTGGCCGCCGGATAACTCACCACCTTGCCCTTGAGATCCGTCACCGCATTCAGGTTGCTGTCCTTTCGAACCAGAATGATGCCGCGAAAATTGTGATCATCTCCCATTTTGCCAAAGACATGGTAGCCGTGTCCCATGGCAACCACCGTCTGATAGGGATTGGGAAGCGCGATGTGAAAATGTCCGGCATAGAACTTCTCTTCGTAGGCATCGTAATTGCGGGAGGCTTCGAGTTGCAGTTGTCTGCCTTGCAGATGACGATTGATGAATTCCACCAGCGGTTGGTAGATCTCGAAGAGCCGATCCGGGTTATGCAGAGGATGAACCCCGAACAGAAAAACTTCATTTTTGCCGACGGGGTGTGCGGCAAACTGGGGACGATAATTTTTATCATCTTCTTGACTACAGCCGGCCACCAGCAGCAAACCGGCCAACAGCAGAAGCTGTGCCTGATTCAGCTTGAAGCGCGCAGTCAGAACCCATTCGGATAGCTCATGCACCACGCGCCTTGGCCATGAGACGATCTGGTTTGCAAGTCGGGCAATCACGATGGACTCTCCTTGTCACACCAGGGATTTTGCTCAACCATTTTTTACCGTGGAATCCCGGAGGAAGGTCCACGGGTATGGGATAGGGGCCAAGCCATCTCCACACAAAAGATCAAGAGGATCGCTAAACGAAAAAATTCTTATGTATCAATCTTTTG
>JADFZD010000250.1 GCA_015232705.1 Magnetococcales bacterium
TGGATCGGTTGCATGTTCAGAGCGTGTTCGAATACATTCGCGGCGGCTTTCGCATGGAGCGGTGATCATGTCGGATCTCCTCGATGAGGCGGCGTGTCGTCAATTGGCCCGGTTGTTGTTGGCACATTATGATCGTGAGGGGCGGGATCTGCCTTGGCGTCGCACCCGAGATCCCTATTCGATCTGGGTGGCGGAGATCATGCTGCAACAGACCGGGGTGAAGACGGTTCTGCCCTATCATGCCCGTTTTCTGGAGCGGTTTCCGACCCTGGAAGCTTTGTCAGACAGTTCGCTGGAGGAGGTGTTGGCCATCTGGCAGGGGTTGGGCTACTACCGGCGCGCGCGTCATCTGCATGCCGCGGCCCGTATGGTGACAGGCGAGTTGGGTGGGCGATTTCCCGATACCCTGGAATCTTTGGCGACTCTGCCCGGTATCGGACCGAGCACGGCGGGCGCGATACTGGCCATCGCCTTCGGACAGCATCAAGCGATTCTCGATGGAAATGTCAAACGGGTGCTGGCGCGCCTGGTGGCGTTGGAGATGCTGCCGGATTCGACGCCAGGCAGGCGGCTTTTATGGGATCTGGCCCGACGACTCACACCCCGTGACCGTCCTGGGGATTACGCCCAGGCGATCATGGATCTGGGGGCCGTGGTATGTACGCCCCGTCAACCGCAGTGTGTGTCGTGCCTGTGGCAAACCTGGTGCATGGCTTGGAAATCCGGGGATCCGGAGCGCTACCCGTTGCGACAAACCAAGGCCCCCAAGCCGCGCAAGTATCAGTTCCAGGCGTTGGTTTTGCGTCCCGATGGGCGGGTGCTGCTGGTGTCCAAGGAGGATGCCACCTTGTTGGGTGGGTTGTGGCATCTGCCGGGAGAGGAACCCGGATTTCTGGCTTCACCTCCCGAGTATGAACGGGTGCGGCGCCATCTGGCGGAACAATTCGGGATTCGGGTCGTTCAGCCGACTCTGTTGGAGCCGGTGACGCATATCTTCACCCATTTCCACCTGACGGTTTTTCCATTCTTGTGCCCCTGGTTGGAGGGTGAACCTCCCGAATCGGCAGGCGCGCGTTGGATCGACTGGCGTCAGGATCGGCGCACGCCGCTCTCTACCCTGCATCGCAAAGTGCTGGCACGTTTGTCAGGGGGGGATGACAGGGTGGGTCAACCGGCCTGATTGGACAGGTTTGTCGTTTTGTTGGAGCGTCATTCCCGCAAAAGCGGGAATGACGGAATGAAACCTCAATCCGGCAGTTTCGAATGATTGCATGAGCTGACATCATGGTTCATATGGTGAATTGTAAGAAACCGAAGTGACCCTTTTGGTAATGAGGCTTTCTTCCGATTCGCCAAGTGGATCAAGAGGTTGTCTCAGGTGAACGTTCGCAACTGCCGGATTCAGGTTAAAAGTTGTCATTGTCGTTCGGTTGAGCCATGGGAGAGTCATGACGCAGGATGGCCGACTGGCTTGCCAGGTTACAACGGGTTCAATGGGGTCGTGTGCCGGGATCAAATCACGGATGCGCCGGCCACATGAGCCGGCGCATGGGTGGATGATCAGCGCGTCTCGATGGGCTGCACCTCCTGTCTCACCTTCTCGATGTTCGCTTCCAGCCGTTGCCGGTAGCTGTTCAACATCTCTTGCAGATCCCACACACTGACATTGACCACGCTGTTGGCCGGACAACTGCTCGCCTTGGAGGTGACGACCCGCACCCGTGCGGCGGGTTGGCTCTCCTCGGGAATCTGGTCGAAACGGAGCAGGTCACCGGTGGAGAGGGCGCACTCTTCGTTCGAGCGGATCTCGGTGGCCTCCAGGGTTTCGGAGACCTGAAAGATGTAGGATTCCGGATCCTTGGAGTCGAGAATCTGGGCAAGCGAGAGGGGACGATTCTCCTGGTGGGCGATGAGATCCTGCTTGACCTGTTTGGAGAATTGTTTGCGTACCGGATCCGGGACCGGCAACGGTGACCGTTCGACCTCGCGACCCGCATCACCCGCCTCCGTCAGGAGATCCAGGCGTACCCGTTGATCCTCCAGTTCTTGATGCAGCGACTGATTGCTTGAGGTCACCTCCGAGAGTTCCTGGCGAAGCGAGGCCACGGTGGCATTCAATTGCTTCACCTGGGGATCGTCGTAAGGGGCCGGGGTGATCGATGCGTAGCCGTCATCCACCGCGCCGGCGAGCAGCCAGTCGATCAACAGATCCAGCGGACTCCGATAGACCTCGATCGTGTCGTGATAGCTCACCAGGGGCGGGGGACAGATCACACAACTGGGCGTGACCTCGATGGGGTGCGGCAGGGGATCGGTGAAGAGCGTATAGACCGTGGGTTGGAAGGGTTGCGGGTCGTAAAGATAGACCTCGACCTGCCGCACCGGCACGACTTCGTAGGTCCAGATCACCGGTTTGGGGAGCATGGTGATCCGTCCGGCGTTGAAGCGGGCATGGACAGTACGTTGAATCAGCCGCTGCTCGTGGCCGCGATGATCGCGCCGCGTGGCGAACTTCTCTTCGAAGAACCGTTTTTTGTTCGGCAGATAGGCCTCGCGCAGGCCGTTGTCATGTATGGTCATGGTCGGGCGTCCGGGGGCGGAGCGGGTGACGAAATCGGTACCATGAATCACCCG
>JADFZD010000251.1 GCA_015232705.1 Magnetococcales bacterium
ACCCGCTCGCCGCGATAGAAGACGCAGGCCTGGCCGGGGGCTACGCCCTGTTCCGGATCATCCAGGAGCACCCGGGCGCCACCATCGGCGTGGCGCTCCAGGATTGCCGGCTGCGGCGGCCGGGTGGAGCGGACACGCACCTCCACGCGCTCCGGCCCGGCGTCTCCGTCTCCCAGCCAGTTGACGTCGCGCAGCACGATGCGCCGCCGCCCCAGGGCCGACCGCGGCCCGACGACGACCAGGGCCTGGGGGGCATCCAGTCCGACGACATACAGCGGATCGCCGCCCCCCAGCCCCACCCCCCGCCTTTGGCCGATGGTGTAGTGAACGATGCCGGCATGACGGCCCAGAACCCGGCCATCCAGATGGACGATGCGGCCGGGACGGATCGCCTCGGGCTGCAGCCGCTGGACCAGACCGGCATAATCGCCATCGGGCACGAAACAGATATCCTGGCTGTCCCGCTTGGCCGCCACCGGCAGATCATGGCGGGCGGCTATGGCGCGGGTCTCGTCCTTGCTTTCCATCCCCCCCAGCGGAAAGCGCAGGAAATCCAGTTGCTCCACGGTGGTGGCGAACAGGAAATAACTCTGGTCGCGGGCGGGGTCGAGCCCCTTCAGCAGCGCCGGGCGGCCCCGGTCCTCGACCCGCCGGACGTAATGGCCGGTCGCCAGGGCACAGGCTCCCAGGTCACGGGCCACCCCCAGCAGATCGCGGAATTTGACGGTGCGGTTGCAGTCGATGCAGGGAATCGGGGTGCGCCCCTCGGCATAGGTGCGGGCGAAGGCTTCGACCACCTCGGTGCGGAAGATGGCTTCCATGTCGATGACGTAATGGGCGATCCCCAGCGCGTCGGCGACGGCCCGGGCATCGTGGATATCCTTGCCGGCGCAGCAGGTGTTCGGCCGGCACACCGCCTGTCCGTGGTCGTAAAGCTGCAAGGTGACGCCCACCACCTCCCAGCCGTCATCTTGCAGCAACGCCGCCGTGGCCGAGGAATCGACCCCTCCCGACATGGCGACGACGATCCGCCCCTTCACGGCGCGGCCTCTTCGTCCAGGATGGCGCTCAGCGACTTCATGGTCTTGGAACGGAACTCGCGGCGGAACAGCACCGCCGCCACCGCGGCGGCGGCAACGACGAACACCCAGGTGTTGACGAACCAGCCCAGCATGGCCAGGGCGAAATAATAGGCCCGCAGGCCACGGTTGAAGGAATTGGCGGCCAGGGCCTGCAACCGGGCGGCATGGCGGGCGAACGCCTCCTTGTCGCCGGGCGAGGCGCCGGGCATGGGGGCCGATCCCATCAGGATGCAGCAGTAATTGAATTGCCGCAGCGACCATGTGATCTGGAAGAAGGTATAGACGAACACGCAGGCCAGCAGCACCACCTTCATTTCGAAGGCGGCGATGCCGCCGTCCCCGGCGAACGGCATGCCGCGATAGACCTCGTAGCCGCGCTCGGCCGATCCCATCAGCGCAGCCAGACCGCCGACCACCAGCAGGCTGGCCGAGGCGAAGAACGCCACCGAGCGCATCAGATTGCCGATGATGGCGGTATCGGCGACACGGTTGTCGCGGTCGCACAGGCTGCGCATCCACACCAGCCGGTGCCGCCCCATCACCGCCGACAGCGACCGGCCGCAGGCGGTGTAATGGTCGGCCGCCAGGGTATAGCCGACCCACAGGGCGATGAAGGCGGCAAAGGCGATGATGTCGACAACCGGAATACCGTGGATCATGGGCTCACCAGAACGGAAAGGGAGCCGTCGCGGCTCCCTTCGTCATCAATCCCGCTCGTCGATCCAGGCCATCTGGATGGCTTCCAGGATCTTTTCGCCGGATTTGGCCGGATCGTCGTCGAAGCCGGGAAGCGCACACACCCAGGCATGCAGATCGGTGAACCGCAGGTTCACGTTGTCGGCATCGGCGTGATGCTCTTCCAGGGCGATGGCGATGTCGCGAACGTCGGCCCACTTCATCGCGTCACTTCTTGTCGACCTGCATGTTGCGGGTGGCGGCCGGCAGCGTGACCACCAGTCCGTCGAATTCCTTCTTCATGATCACCTGGCACCCCAGGCGCGAGGTGGCGGTCAGGCCGAACGCCAGGTCCAGCATGTCCTCTTCGTCCTCGCTGGCGGTGGCCAGCTTGTCGAACCATTCCGGAGCCACCACGATATGGCAGGTCGAGCAGGCCAGCGAGCCCTCGCAGGCGCCTTCCAGTTCCAGCTTGTTGCGGTGGGCGATTTCCAGAATGGACAGACCCTCGGGGGCTTCGACCTCGTGGCGGTTCCCGTCGGGAGCAATAAACGTCATCTTGGGCATGATCAGCACAACCTTTGTTCAGCCGAATTATTCGCCGCCCCCCAGGGCGCCGTCGAGCCGGTCCACCGACATGCCGGCCAGGGCCTGGCGGATGCCGCGGTCCATGCGCTTCTCGGCAAAGGACTTGGTGGCGGTCTCCAGGCTCTCGACCGATGCGGTGACGGCGTCGCGGTCGGAACCGGCACAGGCCGCCTTCACCTGCTCGATGGCCGCATCGATAGCCTGTCGTTCGTCCGCCGACAAGAGGTCTCCGTCGACTCCCAGCGCAGATTGTACCGCCAGC